>CAZIIR010000008.1:0-2953 GCA_964539475.1 uncultured Candidatus Saccharibacteria bacterium | reverse complement strand
TGGCCTTGACTGCCGACGAAAAAACCAAGCTCCAAAAAGACCTGGAGTCAATTTTGGCGTATGTTTCTCAGTTGGAAGCAGTACCATCTTTAGCGGTAGAAAAACAAGACCTGGGGTTGGTAAAAAATGTATTACGTGAAGATATAAACCCAAATGAGCGAGGTGGTTATACTGCCAATATTTTAGCAGGGGCCCCAAGAACTAAAAACGGTTATTTTGAGGTGAAAAAAATTCTTGATACTGAAAATAAATAACTTATGGATGATAAATTTTCTAATTTAACAATTACCTCGGTTGCAACGTCTTTTCGGACGGACGATTTTTCACCAGTTGACCTGGCCGATTTTTATTTGGCTCAAATCGGAACGGAAAATAAAAAACTCAATGCTTATTTAGAAGTGTATGACGATGTTAAAAAACAGGCCCAAGTAGCTACCGAGGCTTTGCGGGGCGGAAATGATTCTAAATTGCTTGGTATTCCACTAGCGATTAAGGATAATATTTTAATTGAGGGTAGGAGAGCTAGTGCCGCTTCGAAAATGCTTGAAAATTATACAGCGGTTTACGATGCGACGGTGATAGAGAGACTAAAACGGGCCGGAGTAGTTTTTTTGGGACGGACTAATATGGATGAATTTGCGATGGGGGGCTCGACTGAAAATTCGGCCTTTGGTCCCACGGCCAACCCCTATGACATTAGCCGGGTAGCGGGGGGTTCTTCTGGTGGTTCAGCGGCGGCGGTTGGTGGAAACTTGGCCCTGGCCGCTCTTGGTACAGATACCGGTGGGTCTATTCGTCAGCCAGCTAGTTTTTGTGGAGTAGTAGGTCTAAAGCCAACCTATGGCACTGTCTCACGTTATGGGGCTATCGCGATGGCGTCTTCATTGGACCAGATTGGCCCTCTTACCAAAACAGTGAGCGATGCGGAAATAATTTATCGCGCGATTGCGGGGCGGGATATTAAAGATGCAACCACTGTCGACCCGAAGCCGTCGGTTGTCCCGGAAAAGTTTACCATCGGGGTGCCATTTGATTTTTTGTCGTCAGGGGTCGACAAAGAAGTAATGGCCAATTTTAATGCTTTACTTGATAAGTTGAAAGTCGCTGGTCATACAGTTAAAGATATTTCTTTGCCTAATCTAAAGTACTCACTCGCAAGCTATTATGTTTTAATGCCAGCCGAAAGTTCGACCAATCTAGGTCGCTTTGACGGTTTGCGTTATGGTGAATTGAAAGAAGGACAAAATTTACTCGAGGAATATATGAATTCGCGAGGGCAGGGTTTTGGTGCCGAAGTGCGTCGCCGTATTATTTTGGGGACCTATGTATTGTCGGCCGGCTATTACGATGCTTATTATGGTAAAGCTACGGCGGTGCGCGAGCTTATCCGCCAGGATTATTTAAAGGCTTTTAGTAAAGACGGTGGTGGGGTAGATGTTGTTTTAACTCCAACTGCACCTACGCCAGCTTTTAAGATTGGCGAAAAAGCGGCCGACCCGCTCCAAATGTATCTAGAGGATATTTTTACCGTACCAGTAAACCTGGCTGGAGTGCCGGCGTTGGCGGTGCCTTCAGGAAAAACAGCAAGCGGGCTACCCCTTGGTGTACAAATAACGGGTCCACATTTTGGTGAGGATATTTTGTTTGCACTTGGCCAAGAAATTGAGACAATAATATAGTCTATGACCTCCATCAACCCTTTGTATTTTATGAATCTACTCTATGAATTAATAGTAGAGCTGTTTACCTTTTCGGTGGTAACTATATTTATGGCCAAAGTTTTCTGGACTGCACTGAGTGTGGTTTTGGTGATTATTTTTATAAATATTTTAAATAAAAAGAAGGCTTTAGAAAAATTAGAAAAAGCTGAGCTAACCGAGGTTTTGCGCCAGGTTCGGACCGAGGCTGATTCTGGTCGCAATGAAGCTTGGGAAAATATTCTAACTCAGGTCGATTCGGCAAACCAAGCTGACTGGAAACTAGCTATATTAGAAGCGGATACTATTTTAGATTCACTGGTCGCCAAGATGGGTTATAAGGGTGAAAACTTAGGGGAGAGGCTGAAATCGATTGAGCCGGGCGATTTTCTCACTTTAAACGACGCCTGGGAAGCTCACAAAGTGCGCAATGCTATTGCCCATGGTGCCAGTTATGAACTAAGTCAGCGAGAGGCTAGACGCGTAATCAAGTTATTTGAAACTGTTTTTCGCGAGTTTGGGTATTTATAGAGTTTACTCTTGTTCCGCCCAAAGTATTTGGGCTTGGTAAATTGTTGCTAAAACTTGAACGATTCCCATTATGGTAAACAAGATTGTAAAAGAAAAATAGTGAACAATTGTACCGCCTAGGATAATAGACAAAGCCGTGACCATTTTGGTTTGACCGTCGGCCAGTCCCCAAATGTAGCCATCGTTATCGGTATCAGAATATTTATCATAGAGTGCCATCCAGGTTGGGTTACATAAGGCCAGTGCGATACCCAATCCGGCTTGGACTAAAAATAGGTGAATTGGATTTTCGACAAAGATGTAACTAAAGGTAAAAATAGCGGTCAGGGCATAGCCTGCTACCATTAGTTTTTCTTTACTATATTTGTCAGATATTTTACCTACCACAATAACCATTAGACCAGTGGCAAATAAATAGATCGCCCAAGCCCAAGTGATTTCCAGAATATCGCCTCCAATTCTCTCGGTAAAAACAGCAAGTAGGGGACCGAGCATACCATCTGCAAAATTCCAAATATTACTGCCCATCAAGAGAATTCTTTCTTTTGTGTGTAGGGAATATTTTTTCATTAACTAATTATAGCAAAAAGAGACGACAATAGTCGTCTCTTTTTGTATTTTGTTGCGGGAGCCGGACGCTTCGCTATCTCACCCTTTGGAAACCCTGCTCCTCCGCTAAAGCTTCGGCGACACGCGGACGGTTTTCCAACGAGCTTCGCTCTGCC
>CAZIIR010000007.1:0-22488 GCA_964539475.1 uncultured Candidatus Saccharibacteria bacterium | reverse complement strand
CTGAGCCGGCACGAGGGTTCGAACCCCGGACATCCACTTTACAAAAGTGGCGCTCTACCAACTGAGCTATGCCGGCTTATTTAATTTTAATTTCCTCTGTATGAATTAAGACTATCTTTTACCTTACTCTGATGCAACTCAATCTCCCGTAAAAACATGGAGGTTGAGCCTCGCTCCCCCCGGCCGCGCTTGCGTCTCTCGTGAGTGGCATGCAAGACCTGGCTCAAAATTCGTTCTACACGACCAGTATTATGTTTTACACCGGCCGCCACCCTCTTGGCTCCAATCAAAGATAAAATAGAAAACAAATGAGCGGCTTCGCGACTAAAATGCGAAACATAGCCGGCCATTTTGTCTAAAGTTAAACTAAGATAGTCAGCAAAGGATAAAACCGGAGCGGTCGGACTTAGGCGCACTTCGCCCCGGCGCAACAACAACAACTGGCGACCCACCAACCAAGCCGCCGCCCCATATCCTATCACTACAATAGTAAGAAGAAAAATCATAAGCCCTATTCCCCCACGGCAAACCGTGCAAACCGCGCCAACTCCAGACGTTCACCAAATTTCTGTGTCCCCTGTTTAACAACCTCCTCTACTTTTAGACTAGGGTCTTTTATAAACTCTTGAGCCAAAAGCTCGGCCAGGTCAGCTGGGGCACAAGCTGCCACATGCATAGCCAGGTCCGCCGCCAGTGACTTGAAATCTTCCGTCTTCGACACAAAGTCGGTCTCGCAAGACAATTCTACCATTGCCCCTATCGCCCCGGCCCCGTGAATATAACACTCTACCAAACCAGCCCCCAAAGTACGGTCTGATTTTTTGTCAGCCGCTTCACTAATTTTGTCTTTAAGAATTTCTAACGCTTTTGCCAGGTCACCTTCGGCCAAATCAAGAGCCTTCTTGCATTCGGCCATAGAAATGCCCGTTTTATCGCGTAGAACTTTGATCGATTCAGTATCGGCCATAAGTAAGATTATATTATGAAAACCCCTATTCTGCCTCCTTGTTTTCCACTTTTGCTTCTACTGGTTTCAAGGCGGCACTTTTCTGTCCCTCTTGGTAGGCTTTTACTATTTCTTCTGTAATAAAAGAAATTGTCGCAGTCGAACCATCGTTACCTAAGATTGGGTAAGAAATCCCACGAATATCACAGTCAGAGTTAGACAAAGTAATAACCGGAATATTCATTTTAAAAGCCTCGGCAATGGCAATAGTTTCCGCGGCTGAGTCGATAGCAAACATAGCTCCGGGCATTTTAGCCATACCGACAATACCGCCAAAAAAGCGTTCGAGGTCTTTCTTTTCTTTAGCAATTAAGCCTCGTTCTTTTTTGGTATATTTCATTATCTCACCAGAAGCTTCATCGGCCTTAATGTCTTCAAGGCGCTTGATGCGAGTTTTAATCTGCTTGTTGTTGGTCAGAGTGCCACCAATCCAGCGTTCAGCCGAATATGGCAAACCAGCAGCCGTAGCGATTTTTTTAGTGGAAGTCCGAGCCTCATTTTTGTTACCAACAATTAAGAGGTCTTTTCCCTCGGCCCCCAGAGAACGCACAAAATCCTTGGCTTTGTCCAAAGAGGCAATAGTCTTTTCGAGATCAATAATAGCGGTCTGATTTTTGTAACCAAAAATAAATTTGTCGGCGGAAGGATGGCGACGCACCCGGCTATAGCCGAAGTGAGCACCAAGCTTAAAAAGGTCGCGCACCATATCGGCGATTGGGCCAGTTTTTCCGCTAGTTGGGGTATTTGACATACGGCAGACAGTCTAACAAATATAAGGAGACTTGGCAATATTGGTAGTCACCTATCATTACTCCTCATCCTCGGTCGGGGTGCTTCCCCCGCCCGCAGCGGCTAGCGCCTCAATAATCGGCGAAATTTCTCCCGCCAAAATCCGTTCCAAACCATGCCAAGATTCCTTGATCCGGTGGTCGGTTATCCGGTCTTGTAAAATATTATATGTCCGGATTTTCTCGCTTCGGTCCCCGGTACCAATCTGACTTCGGCGCTCGTCGGATTCCTCGCGCTTTTCCGCAGCCACTTGTAAATCCTGCAACTTGCTCTCCAAAATCATCATCGCTTTTTCCCGATTTCTTCCCTGAGTACGTTCGCTAGTACACCGCACCGCAAGCCCTGAGGGTTTATGAATAATTCGTACCGCCGTCTCCACTTTGTTCACATTCTGTCCACCGGCCCCACCCGAGCGCGAAGTTTCTACCTCCAAATCAGCTGGATTAATCGTGAATTTAGTTCTCTTTCTTATCGGCATCACCGCTACCGAAGCGGTAGAAGTGTGAACCCGACCTTGTTTTTCGGTAGCTGGTATGCGCTGGACCCGGTGCACCCCTGTTTCGTAACGCAAGGCATCGTAAACATTTTTACCTTTAATCTCGATCGATACTTCTTTATATCCCCCCAGCTCAGACAGCGACTCGTCTAAAACTTGAAACAACCAACGCTGACTAACAGCATACCCCTCATACATTTCTTTTAGATTGACCGCAAACAACGCCGACTCTTCACCACCCGCACCAGCCCTAATTTCCATAACAACTTCATTGACCACTTCTTCTTCGGCTGTTTCTTTAGCCACAATATCTTTCACGCTCGCCAAGAGACCCGCCCTTTGGCCGGAAAGGTCGGCAATTTCGCTAGCCACTAGTTCCGCCATGGCCGCATCGGCTTCGGCTACCAAAGCTGACTCTTCGATTTTTTTAGTCAGCCGGTCGTACTCCATCATTAAAAAGGCCGTCTTCTGATTTTGACGGTATTCGTCTAAGTTTAGATTTTGTTCATCATTGTTTTCCATATGCTTTTCATTATACTGCCCGCGCCATACTAAACAAACGCATTTGGTTGCGTTTGAATTGGCTGTTTTTAAAAGCTAGGCTGTCGTCTCGGTTTCCGATTCAGAGTCTTTGGCGACTTTCTTTTTGGAGGAAGTTTTTTTAACCGGAGCGGCTTTTTGGGCGCGCGCCTTAAATTTCTCTACCCGACCCGCTGTGTCCATAACTTTTTCGTTGCCAGTAAAGAAGGGGTGGCAAGCCGCGCAGACTTCCACACTAATAGCATCTTTAGTTGAACCGACGGCAAAAATATTGCCACAAGCGCAAGTTACTTTAGCATCAGGATAATAGGTTGGGTGAATGTCTTTTTGCATCGGCTAGAGTGTAACACACCATTAGTTGGTCTGCAAGATGTCGATTTGGGCCTGCATTTCCGTCGCCAAATTCATTACTGAGTTGCCATAGAAAGCGTTGCGCGGGTCGGCCCAATTGCCCCCAGCGTAGTAACGCAGAGCAGCGGTCCTCTCCGCGGTATAGCCACCACCAGCCGCCCCCAGGTCACGCAACAGAAGCTGAGAGGCAGCAAAAGCGTCGTGTGGGCGCCACGGGTTGGGCGGGTTGTTGCCTGTCACCGCCGCTATTCTCGCCTTGTAGGGTTCCCAGGTGGAAGGGATAAACTGGGCTGGACCCATGGCCCCACCATAACCATAACCCAAAGCGCAAGACAGGGGTGTGGTTTCTGGATCAAGACCCAATTCAGTTACGATACGCAAGTAGGGAGCTTGATCGCGAGTGGGGTGCATAATCATTTTCCAATGCTTTTCTGGTGGGTCTCCCGCTCGGTTACAAGTACCGACATTTTGGCCAATATTGGTTTCTTGTTTCAAAATAGCCAAAGCAAAAGCTGGTCGTACCCCCGTCTGCTTCGATAACTGAATAGCCAAGTCTACCGCTTCACCAAAAGAAATACTGCTTGAGTCACGCAACTTAAACAAGACACTCCGGATAGCGGCTCGGCGCGCCTCGCGTTGCGCAATAATAGTCTGATAAGAAGCGGCCTGCTGATTGGTCAGAGCAAGCAACCTTTTTTTCTCAGCCTCCGCGGCTTGAATTTTTTTTGTCTCCTCTTCGATGATGCGTTTAGCATCTCGCTCAGCATCACGGCGACGCTCTAAAGTAACTTTCTCTTTAGTGGTCTCTACTTGGGTATCACGCATTACCTGAAAAGAGCCGTGCATACTAGCTTGAATAAAATTAAAAGAATCGACATCAACAAAAAAGTTGGTTAGGGTGTCTTGGCCCAACACTAACTCTGGCATAGTGACCCGGTCCAGCTCTTTGGTTTTGCGCAAGAGTTCGCCTAGGGACTCTTTTTCTTCCTCAATCTTGGTCGAGAGAGTAGTAATCGTGATTTCGCGCTTGGTAATATCTCCACCCAGACGCTCGATCTCAATCTGTTTTTGGCGAATTTTTAACTTAGCCTGGTTAATCTGATAGGTCAAAATTTGAATATCACGACTAATCGAAGACGCTTCACCTTTTTTGACCTGCAAAAGCTTGGTATTGGCCGCAATGTCGGCCTCGACTTGGGCCAGCTCCTTACGCAGTTCGGCCTCACGGGCCTCTTTTTGTTCTGGCGTTTCGGCCCAAACAAGACCTGGTAAAACCACAAGGCCAAGCAAAAACAAGCTTACCAATTTAGATAGTAAATTCATAAGTGATATTATAGCAAAAACCCCCGTGGTCGCGAAGCGACCACGGGGGTTTGAAAATTAGTCTTCAGTCTATTCCGCACTAGCTTCCCCACCTTCTTCCTCTTTCTTACCCTTTTGCTCTACCTCAATTGCCGAGATATCCATTGGGGCTTCTTCTACCGGCTCATCTTTTGGCTCGGAAACCAAGACGACCACTTCTTCTGGCTCGATCATTACCTCCACCCCAGCTGGTATCTTAAGGTCGGCCACCGTAATCTGACTGTCAAAATCAACCAAAGAGGAGATATCGACTTTAATATCATGAGGTAGGTCTTTTGGCATTGCCTCTATCGGTAAGTCGTGAATAACTTTAACCAAAACACCATTTAGATTCTTCATTGCTGGCGACTCACCTTCAAACACTAGTGGTACCTCCACTTGCACCTTTTTACCTTTTTCAATTACATAAAAGTCAGCATGTACTGTTTCGCCCGAGATTGGGTTGTGGTCCACTTCTTTAATCAAAATATCATGGTCACCATTTTCGGTTTTAAATTCGATAACGGTCGATTCACCAGCAGCGCGGTAGACCTTATTAAATTCTTTAGTATCGACAAAATAGTTTTCAGCCACTTGTTTGCGACCATAAATAACAACCGGGAGTTTCCCGTCGTTTCTAGCCTCCTTGAGGGCCTTGCCAAAAACCTCTCTTTTTTGTGCCTGTAGGGTTAACATAACGGAGATAATATATAAGAAATTGCCTAAAAAAGCAAGGCCTATGACCGGAGAAGGTGTCGCTTTAGATATTCAAGACTCCCCCCAACCTTCTTGCCGGGGTTAAAGATATTCTGCGGGTCAAAAATTTGCTTCACTTCGGCAAAAAGAGCAACCATCTCGGCCCCGTACATTTTCTCAAGATAAGGGGTGCGAATAATGCCGTCATTGTGCTCGGCGGTAATCGAGCCACCAAAACTCACCACTAGGTCATAGACCTTGGCTGACAGTTCCATAATGACATCAGTATTGTGAGCATCATGCAAATCCATTAAGGGAATAATATGGAAGTTACCGTCGCCGGCGTGGCCGGCGACGGTGTACACTAACTTATATTCATCTAAAAGGGCCTGCAACTTCGGCAAAAACTCGGGCATCCTCTCTGGCGAGACAATAATGTCATCAATAAATGGGGCAGTCCGCTTACCTTTCAAATGTTTACGCAAAAGACTAAAAGACTCACGTCTAATCGTCCAATATTTTTCCGCTTCGCTTGGGTCACTGGCTCGCCGAGCTACGAGTCCCAAGCCCTTCATTTTTTCAACTAAAGTTTCCGCCTTCGTTCTGAGCTCACTCGGTTCATTGCCCACAAATTCGATAAGCAAAACTAGTTTCGGCAGACCTCCCCTCATCAACATTTTAACTTCTGGCAAAAAGGACCACATTAATTTGGCTAAACCAGTCAACTTCATCCGCTTGGCCAGATCGGGTAAAAAGCGGAGGGCCAGCTTCATGGTGTGGTCGTCATAAGACTCGATACTGTCAGGCTTAAAAACCAAAGCCTCATTTACCACCTCGGCTACCGGTCCAATATTTGGCAAAAAAACTACCACTAGTTCCGATTCTTTCTCTATTGGTACCAGACGCAAGGTAGCCTTGGTCACAATCCCCAATGTCCCCTGGGCACCAGTTATCAACTTGGTTAAATCAAAAGTTTGACCGTCCCAAATATTCCACAAATAGTAACCAGCAGAATTTTTACTAACCCGCGGTCGGGCCCGCTCAATTACCTCTTTATTTTTTTCAAGCAAGACGTAAAGTTCGCGATAAATTTTACCAAGTAGGTTTTCCTCTTTCATTTTTGCCTCCAATCCTTCCTGGTTTAGCGGGCCCAAGTCATAGGTTTTTCCGTCAGAGAGCACCACGGTTAGTCCGGCGACATATTTTTCGGTTTTACCAAAACGTAAATTTTTTTCACCACCAGCATTGTTGCCAATCATCCCCCCTATGGCATTTAAATCTTTCGAGGCGGTATAAGACGGTAAAAACTGCCCCGACTTAGCCACTTCCTTTTCAAAATCACGGTAAAAAGTCCCCGGCAAAACTACGGCTTCACCCTTTTCCACCCCCACCACACCCTGCATATATTTTGTCGTATCTGCCACAATCGACTCACCCAAGGCCCCACCAGCCATACAAGTACCAGCCGCCCGCACCGTAATCGAGAGTGCCGGATTTTCGGTTTTATACTTATTTACAAAATCAACTAAAACTTGAATATCAGCCTCATCTTTCGGCCACACCACCAGTTCAGGTCGGACTTCAAACAGGCTCGCGTCGTGACTGTAGGTGGTAAGCGTTTTTGGTTCAGCCGAAATATCACCCCGAAAAGTGGTCGCCAACTCTTTTATTAACTCGTCAGATATAGGCATAAATTAACGTCCAGCAAATAGTCGCAAACGTGAAGCGGTTTTTTCTTCGATCGCCCGCATCGCCGGGGCCATAATTTTATATGGAGCAATTTCATCAGGATTGTTTTGTAAATACATTTTTACAGCATCACGAAATACTAAGCGAATCTCGGTATTAATATGCACCATAGAGATACCCGCTTTTATCGCTTCCACAAAGTCAGTATCAGTAATCCCCGACCCACCGTGTAATACAAGGGGTACCCCTGCCGCCTCGCGAATATTTTTTATCAATTCGATATCTAGTCGCGGGTCCGTGCCAGTTTTCAACATCCCATGTAGGTTACCAACTGCCGGGGCCAGCAAATCTACGCCAGTCGCCTCTACAAATTGGGCCGCTAGTGTTGGGGTCGGTAGGGCCTCACCCGAAATTACCGCTTCGGCTGGTACCTCGTCGAGCAACTTGCTTGAAGTGCCAATATAGCCAATCTCGCCCTCCACCAAAATATTCGGGTTAACACTTTTAGCATAATCTACTGCCTGTTTGGTAAGAGCGATATTTTCTTCGAGGGGCAATTTTGACCCATCGACTACCACCGAGTCGAAGCCCGCATCTACTACTTTTTTTATCCCCTCCAGCGAGTAGGTATGGTCGGCATTTAAAAATATTGGATAATTATATTCCGCCTTCAAACTATCGACTAAAACTTTTACCTGTTTTATCCCAATATAGTCACGCTCGCCTTCCGACACCCCGATCACCACCGGTAGGTCTAGCCCCTGTGCCGCTCGAAACACCCCCCACAAACCCTCCAGATTAGAAATATTAAAATGCCCTAGGGCCCACTGGCCCGCCTCTGCCTCCTTTATATATTCAGCCAAAGTTTTCATGGCTATATTCTAGCATAAAGCTCTCCGGCAATATGTTATGATGTTTATATCTAAAAGACCTAAGCAAATACTATGGACCAAGACCTAGACTTTATTGCCATTGGCGACATTACCACCGACGCTTTTATTAAACTAAAAGAAGCGGAGGTAAATTGTGACATTAACAAAGAAAATTGTCGGATATCAATGCGCTTTGGTGACAAAATCCCCTACGAGTCGGTCACGATTGTACCAGCGGTGGGCAATTCGCCCAATGCGGCTGTGTCGGCTCACCGCCTCGGCCTTAGTTCTGCTGTGCTGACCAATGTTGGCGACGACCACGACGGTAAAGAAGCGATTGGGGCCCTCGAAAAAAACGGGGTGGACACTCGCTTGGTCAAAATCAATGCCGACAAAAAAACCAATTACCACTACGTTTTGTGGTACGGTGCCGAACGGACGATTTTGATTAAACATGAGGAGTTTGACTATTCTCTACCCGAGCTACCAACAGCCAGTTGGGTTTACCTTAGCTCGCTGGGCGAAAACTCGGTGGCCTTTCACCACGAGCTGGCCGCTTGGCTTTTAAACCACCCCGAGACTAAACTAGCTTTTCAACCTGGCACTTTTCAAATTTCTCTTGGTCCCACCAAACTGCCCGACATTTTTGCGCGCAGTGAGATTTTTGTCTGCAATTTAGAAGAAGCGAGGCGGATTTTAAACACCCCCGAAGAAACTAATATTAAAAATTTGTTGAGCGGTATAAAAAACTTGGGACCAAAAATAGTTTTACTAACCGACGGTCCAAATGGCGCTTACGCTCTCGAAGGGGAAAATGTTTGGCAAATGCCGATTTACCCCGACCCTAAACCACCAATCAGTCGCACTGGCGCAGGCGACGCTTTTGCTTCGACCTTCACCGCCTTTATTGCCTTGGGACTGTCGGTGCCCGAGGCGCTAAAGCGTGCCCCCATCAACTCGATGTCTGTCGTCCAACATGTCGGCGCCCAAGCTGGTCTTTTATCTAAAGAAGAAATTGAAGAATATTTAGCGAGCGCCCCAGCTGACTACGAACCCAAATTGATATAAAAATTGCGCCCGCCTGAAATAATCAGATGGGCGCAGGTTACGCTTTTTTCCCCCCTTGTTTTGTGTCGGGGAGGGCACCGACCAGCGGTGGCGATGAGCGGCTAATGACGACGGACGGACATATCTCGGGTCCTCCATGTTTTTCTGGTATTTATAGTATCTAAAGTTGAAAATTAAATCAAACAAAAAGGCCGCCCCCTGTTGATTCCGTGCAAGTGCCTAAAGGCGACGCATGGGAATCAGGGGGCGGCATGAGAGGACACGCAGAGTAGAGTACCTACTCGGGCGCGTCCCTGGGACGCCGAATGTTCATGGTTTTTCCTCCCCGGGCGCGTCTGTATGCGCCGGGTTTGTTTGGGCCCGCTTGCCCACAGCCTTTATAAGCTGGGGCAAGCGGGCCGCCGCTCGGTCCGGCCAAAGTCATATCAGTCCGTCGGGCATAACGAACTGTATCTTTGGCTCGAACCCTCAAACCGTCGGCCGCATTTACTTTTTCCCGAGGCAGCACACCCTCGGGTTACCGGCAAGATGGGCCGACATTTGGCATGTCGCCGCCGGGCCGTCGTCAGGCCGCCGCGCTCTGCCGCCCACAATGTTCATTCTCCAGCTTTACAAAAAAAATCGGAAGTCGCACGGACATTTTGGGGACCCTCCTTTCGAGAGGTGGTACAGCCTCGGCTCCTTAGAGTCGGGGCTGCGCTTCGGGTTCGGGTTCCTGTTGTAATGGATCTATCTGGTATTATAGCACCCCCCTATTTTTTGTCAATAGGGACAAAAAAACACCCCTCGACTGGAAAAGGTTAGTGGCAAGCAAATGGGCAAAGCTTGGACACCGACTTTTCCAGCCGAAGGGCTGTTGGTTGGGGCAAAGAAACGCTCTCGGGGGACCCAAAGGAGGAAAGTGCGACACGGCCCGTGTTTAAACGAGCGGTCAGCGGACATCCCCCGAGAGCAAAGTCTACCCTTTTTATACTCTTTCTATATAAATATGTCAAACCGTTACTTACAACAAAACCAAATCAAAAATCTTGGCTTCTTTTACATAAAAACAAAGCCAAAAAAGAAACCACAACCACCCCCAGCATCAGACCCCCGATCACTTCCTCACGGGCCAAAAATACAAGTATAGACGACATCACGCACCTCCTTTTCTCTTTTTTAAATATAGCACCAGCGGTAAAATTTACTAGCGTTTCTTTCGGTCAATCACCTTTTTCACCGCACCAACAATATCTTTTACCCCTAGACCATAGTGTTCAAGTAGCTCGCCCGGCTCGCCCGACTGACCGTACTTGTCTTGGACGCCCAGAAACTCAATCGGCACGGGAAAATTTTTAGCGAGGGTTTCCGCTACCGCACCTCCCATCCCACCCGCCACTTGGTGTTCCTCCACAGTTACCACTGCGCCCGAGTTGGCCGCCACGCGGTGAATAGTTTCCGCGTCGAGCGGCTTGATAGTATGCAAATTGGTCACCGATACTTTTATTCCCTCGGCCTCGAGCTGACGTGCCGCCATGAGAGCATAGTAAACCATCTGCCCACAAGCAATAACCGCCACTTGGGCCTGGTCGGGGTCAATCAAGACATTGGCTTTCCCAATCTCAAAGGGCGAACTGGTGGTCGTTACCACGGCCGACTTGTTGCGCGCGAGGCGTATATAGCTAGGTTTGCCATTGTCCGCTATGGCGAGCGTCGCTTTTCTGGCTTCCACGCTGTCGCACGGCACCACCACGACCATATTGGGCAAAACCCGCATCAGGGCAATGTCTTCAAGCATTTGGTGAGTACCACCGTCGGGCCCGACCGAGATACCGGCATGTGCCCCGACAATTTTTACCGGTACATCATTGTAAGTAATAGTGGTGCGGATTTGTTCCCAATTGCGCCCCGGTGAAAAACAAGCATACGAGGCGGTGAAAGGAATTTTGCCCATAGCGGCGAGCCCCGAAGCGACGGTGACCAAGTTTTGCTCGGCCACCCCCATTTCCACGAATCTTTCGGGGAATTGTTTGGCAAATTTTTCAATGCGAGTGGACTCGACCAAATCGGCACACAAAGCCACCACCTGTTCATTTTTCTCTCCCGCTTCCACTAGCCCCTGTCCAAACCCATCACGAATAGGGACCTGCTCCACATTGAGGTCAAAAAGTTTGGGATTAAGTTTGGCTTGGGGGTTTAACATATTAAAATTATCTTCTTATTTCTTTCGACACCGGCCAAAAACAACAAGCAATAAATAAAAGCCAAAAAAATGTAGTGGCTCCAAAAATAACGACTTGAATATTATCTTGCCGCAGCCTTTCTCCTATTGCCAACATCCAAAATAACATAGTGAGGTATAGATAAAATGAACCAAAAACCGCAAGGATCGTTCTTGAATATAATTTGCCATTAAACTTTGACAGTTGGTTACTATTTATTTCATTAGATTTGTCTTGATATAAAAAACCAACTCGATAAGCAAGTAACCAAGGAATAAGAACAAGTATTATTGCTCCAACTGCAAATTCTCCAATAATTTGCAAACCAAATCCTTCCGACAAAAAGTCTGATGGCAACCCATAAAAAACCAGCAATAAAATAACAGGCAAAAAAGGTAAAACGATCAGGAAACTAATAGTTATTGAATATATTATTTTTCTCATATTAATCATTCTCACTTTTAATTTTTCCACCCAAAGTTCGCAATTCTTTCAATGCCATCTCGCCCTCCTCCTTTGTCGGTGGTTTGCCATGCCACTCATATTTTTTCTCAAAAGCGGGTACCCCCTTGCCTGGGGTGGTGTGGGCAATAATCACCACCGGTCGGCCGAAAACGGCTTGAGCCTCGCCCACAGCCGAAACAATATTGTCAAAGTTGTGACCGTCTATCTCAATGACATGCCAATTGAAATCAGCAAATTTTTCCGCCAAAGGTTCCAGCGGCATAATGTCCTCGGTAAAACCGTCAATCTGGATATTATTGCGGTCAATAATCGCAATCAAATTAGAAAACTTTTGCTTGCCCGCAAACAGCACCGCCTCCCAAGTGTTGCCCTCTTGCAACTCACCGTCGGACATAAGGCAATAAATATATTTGTTCGAATTGGCACCGTGGTCCATCTTTTCCGCCAACGCCATGCCACAGGCCTGCGACAAGCCCGAACCCAAGGGACCCGAGCTAGTCTCCACAAAGGGCAAAAACTCGCGGTGAGGGTGGCCCTGAAGTCTGGTGCCAAACTGACGCAAAGTTTTCAATTCTTCAATAGGAAAATAGCCCGCGTGCGCCAAGGTGGCATAGTACACCGGACAAATATGCCCATTGGAAAGCACTAGCCGATCCCGCTCGCTCCAGCTTGGGTTTCGGGGCTCGTGTTCTAAAATATGAAAATATAAAGCAGTGAAAATATCGGCCATCCCCAGTGGCCCCGCCGTGTGGCCAGAGCCGGCTTGCACCAACATCTCGATGATTGACCGGCGAATATCGTTGGCCTTTTCGTTGAGCATTTTTCTTTTGTCGTCAGTAAGAGCTTCCATTGGATTCATTTTACCACAAAAATATTATTTATATGGGTGCCAGCTATGCAAAATTTTTACTAGGTTGGCTACTATTTTACCGTCTGGCCGATGCCCATCACAGAATCTTCAATCTTTTCATTTTGAGCAACAACCGCGGCATCAATATATCCTTTCAGGGCCAAAAGAAAAATACTCAAAACTAATTGGATATTCGGTATAAATCTCCCAATGAACCACAGGGGAGGGGTTGTAAGCAGGACAAAAACAATTAGAGTGACCAGATTTATTCCCAAAGATTTACCTTCATCAATATATGGTCGTTGCCGTCTCAGATATTTGTAGGTATTTTTTATCAAAGATATTAGTTTGCTAACCAAATAAACGCCAACCACCAGAAAGGCAGACCCACTAGCAACCCAATCTCTTAAAAAATTGTCTTCCGATCCAACTATTTTGAGTACAATCAATGCAAAGAGACTGAAAAATGAGATAAAAAGAATCCCTGTGACAAAGCTTTTTAGTATGATGAGAAATTTTGGTAAATCTGTTCGATAGATTCTTTGGACCGTGTCCCGTCCGGTAATTGATAGCGCAAAAATATGGAAAATAAAGTCCGCGATTAATTCCACGCCAAAGATGGCCAAAACAACGGCATACGACAAGTTATCAACTACCACCAAAAAGATTGTTATTGCGTGAGGAATCAGGGCAAAATAAAAATCAGGATCATAAAAAATTTCCCAGGCAACTTTTTTATCAGGAGTTTTAATTTCAGACATCTCGTGCTTATAATTCTTTAAATTTTTCAATTGTTCCTTCCACATCTCCACTCTCCCAAAGTGCCGAACCAACTATCAAAGTGTCGGCACCGGCCGCGACAGCCTCCGTGCCGGTGGCTAGATTTACACCACCATCGACCGCCACTTTTACTCCCGGTGCTTTCGCTTTCAATTCTTTAATTTTTTCTAGCACTCTCTCGTCAAATTTCTCACCCTGAAAACCCACTTTTTTTATACCCATTAGCAGTACTACATCTACCCGACTAGCGTAAGGCACCACATCGGCCAAGTCAGTATCCAGTTCTACCGCCAAACCCAGTTTAGTCGTTACGTTTTCGAAAGCTTCCACTATGTCTTCAATTTTGTCGGTCGCCTCGATATGAACAATAATCCGGTCAGCCACATTGAGCCAATTAGTAATTATCTCTTCTGGGTGCTCTACCATTAGATGTACCTCGATTTTTTCTCTCCCCTGCAATAGCTCTAAGTCATCGGGGGCACTCCAAGTCACGACTGGTACAAACTGCCCATCGGCCACATCAATATGCACCCACTCAGTCGCGCCTTCTACCAGTTTTATTTTGTCCTCAATATCACTCCAGTTGTTTTCCAAAATTGCCGGGGTAATTTGTACCATAAATATTTAAAATGAATTATCAACTATCGCCTCTTTGTCGATTTGGGCAATCCGGCGAATATGTCGTTCGTCGCCAGAAAAAGGGGTGGTCAAAAATTTAAGCACGGCTTCTTTGGCTTCGCCCTCGTCTAGTCCAAACCGCGAACCAAGCGAAAGCACGTTGGCATCGTTGTGTTCGCGTGCAATTTTGACAATATCTTCTTTTATTTCATAACAGACCACTGCTCGCACATTTTTGTAGCGATTGGCGACTATTGCCTCGCCCTGACCCGAGCCCCCAAAAATGACTGCGACATATTTTTCCGGCTCGGCACTTACCCTTTTGCCCGCCATGTGCACATACATTGGGTAGTCGTCAGTCTCCTCATAAGTAAAAGCCCCCAAATCTTCCACGGTATAATTTTGCTCCCGTAAAAAACTTTTGATTTTTTCTTTCAGCTCAAAGCCAGCATGATCGGTGGCCAACAAAACAGTTTTTTGATTATTGCCACCCAACGATTCTTCGCTATCTAAATTGATTAAGTTATCCATAAATTATTTTCTGACAATTTAGACCTAGGTTTAGTTTATTCTTTAATATGTATAAATACCCTACTCCCCGAATCTCCTCGCTCCTTATCGGTATGATAAATATCACATTTTCTACCATCTAAAACAACATCAACCAATTCTGGGTCACCATAACCGGCAGGAGCTTCTTTGCCGGTTAGAATATCATTGAAAAAGTTCAGCTTGTCTTTTACTCCCGCTTTTTCTATTTCAGTCATCCAAAAATCCACCCCTTTCCAAATATCACTTTTTTCGATATTTTCCATATAAATTATTTTCCTGTTTTAATTACATGCTCGACTAAAGTATTGGCATACCCCATCTCATTGTCATACCAAGCAAGCACCTTGCACAAGTTGCCACCCACCACCCGAGTAAAAGAAAGGTCAGCAATGGAGGCATGGGTATTGCCGGCAATATCTGAGGAAACCAGCGGTTCCTCCGTGACCGTAAAAATATCTTGCCAGCGCCCTTCTTCGGCGCCCGCTTTTAGCAAATTGTTTATTTCTTCCGCGCTGGTTTTTCTTTTAGCAATAAAAGTAATATCAACGAGCGAACCCGTGATGACGGGTACCCGCATGGCAATACCGTCAAACTTGTCTTTTAAGTCGGTCACCACTTGGGTCACCGCTACTGCGGCCCCAGTGGAAGACGGTACGATATTGGCCGCCGCGGCCCGCCCCCGGCGCCAGTCGCCTTTCATCGGCGCATCTACGAGAGACTGGCTAGCAGTGTAACCATGCACGGTGTTGAGCAAGGCTTTTTCAATCCCAATTTTCTCGTGCAAAATAGCAATCAGAGGACTGGCGGCATTGGTCGTACAAGAAGCGTTGGAGGTAATTTGGCAAGTGGCTAGCTTGTCGTCATTGACCCCCATGAGCACGGTACCGCCCGGTATACCTACCGGTGGTTCGTCTTTAACTGGAGCCGATATCACGACCTTACGCGCTCCTGCATCGATATGAGCCTTGGCTTTAGCATAGCTTTCAAATACACCGGTCGACTCCACTACAATGTCGATATCTAAATCGCCCCACGGTAACTGGGCCGGGTCTTTAATCTGTAAAAACTTAATCGTATGTGGACCAATATTTAAATTGCCGTCAGCGGTGTCGATATCCAGTCGTGACCGTCCGTAAGCACTGTCATATTTTAAAAGATAAGCGAGGTTTTCTAGCTCGCCCAAATCATTGACCGCCACAATTTCTATTTCTGGTCTTTTGATAGCGAGTTTTAAAAAGGCTCGACCAATGCGCCCCAAACCATTGATAGCGACTTTAGTTTTTTGCATCCCATTAGAAGTAGTACTCGGACAGTTTGTCCGTGTCGCTACTATAATTTAGTTTAATAATAATTTTGTTTAACATATGGTAGTTCGTGTTAGTGTCCGTGACCTCTAACGGGACAAGTAACTTAAGTATAGCAAAACTAAATATACTTTAATTAAAAACTTGTGGAGAAAAAGAAAACCGCCAGTGATTGGCGGTGTGAAAATTCTCGCTCGGGGCGGGAGTCTGGCCTCCGCCCGCCCCGAACGTTGCAGCCTTCCCCAAGAAGGCATCTAGTCTAATTACTATTCCCATCTGGGTTGTATGTCAATAAAAAAGGCCAGGTGGGGACCTCGGCCAAGCAAGTCGTGTGCCTTTGCATGTACCCCACCTGGCCTAGTAGGCAAGTTCACTTGTGAAAGTGACCGGCCAAAAGTCTTTTTTTACTCTACTCTTCTATTTAAGTTTTTCAACTAATAATTTAGTTAACACTCCTGGGTTGGCCGAGCCCTTAGAGATCTTCATCCCTTGGCCGACGAGAAATTGGAGGGACTTTTCATTGCCAGCTTTGTAGTCGCCTACCACGCCTTCATTTTCCATAATCACTTGCTCGACAATTTTTAAAATTTCACCTTCGTCACTTTTTTGGAATAGGCCTTTAGCTTCGGCGATCGCCCGTGGACTACCCCCGTCTGTGGCTAGTAACACTAAAATATCTTTCGCCCCGCGGGAAGAAATTTCCCCGGCCGAAATAAGTTCTACTAGTTCTATCATTTCTGCACTGGTTGGTACTCGACTAGACCCATTTTTGTGCAATCCAGCCAAATCGGAAGTAATATAATTGGCCACCAGTTGGGCTTTGTCTTTACCCACCCCGAGAACTGTTTCTTCAAACAAAGAGGCGTAAGCTGGTGTGGCGAGAAAAACTTCCACATCTTCGCTTTTCACCCAATAGTCTTTCTCATAACGCGCCCGCTTTTCACTCGGTAGCTCCGGCAAAGTCTCGGCCAAATTTTGAAAGTCAGGTATCTCACTTATATACAGCTTAGGTAAATCGGGGTCAGGAAAATAGCGATAGTCGTGCGAGGACTCTTTTTTACGTTGCGAGAAGGTGGCCTGTTTGTTTTCGTCCCAACCCAGAGTTTCTTGCTCAATCTTTCCCCCATCTTCTAAAATTTTAACTTGGCGTTTGTATTCATAGTCTATGGCTTTTTCCATCGTCCGGAATGAGTTTAGATTTTTTACTTCCACCTTTGTGCCCAGCTTACCGTCCTCGCTAGAAACCGAAATATTGGCTTCCACCCGCATCTCTCCTTTTTCCATATTAGCTTCAGACACATTTAGATAAAGTGGAGATAAAAGTAATTGTAGTTCGCGCGCAAAATCCCCGGCTTCTTTGGCACTATGCATCACCGGCTCGGTCACCATCTCCATTAGTGGCACGCCCGCGCGGTTGAAATTTACCAAGCTGTGGCCAGCATCCTCATGTTGCGAACTAGCGGTGTCTTCTTCGAGGTGAACCCGGGTAATATTCACCCCATGCAAACTACCACCAAAAACTAGTGGGTATTTGTATTGGCTAATTTGGTAGGCCTTGGGAATATCGGGGTAGAAATAGTTTTTGCGGTCAAACTCGGTAAAGTCGGCCAACTTAGCTTTTAGTGCCTCACCTACCCGCAATACACTTTTTACCGCCTCTTTGTTTATGACTGGTAAAGTGCCAGGCTGAGCGGTGCAAATGGGACAAATATTGACATTGGGTTCGCTCTCGTCGGGGTCGTTTTTACACGCACAAAACATTTTGGTTTTGGTCTTTAGCTCGACGTGTATTTCCAAACCAACAGTTAATAGATACTTGTTTTCAGACATATTATTGAGGGCAGTATAGATGAAATCGGCCCTTTTGTCACCAGACAAAAAACCACCCCGGGCGCCGAAGGCACCCGGGGTGGTTTTTAATCTATTCCTTATCTTCTACTCTCTAATCTAAATTAGCGAGCCGAAAGAACGCGGAAGTAGTAGGTTGTGTTTGGCGTAAGGCCAGTCAAGTTAACCGAGTGAGAAGTAACCTTGGCGCTAGTAGCGGTAGCCGGTTCAGAGAACTGGTAACCACGCTTAGAGTCAGTCTCATCGTTAGCAATAGCATCAGTTACCCGTGATGTCCCGTAAACCACCCGGCTGGTTGCAGCCTCACAAGTAGTCCAAACAATAGTTGCACTATTTTTTGTGATACTTGTTACCACAGCATGAGGCTTGTCGGTGTCTGTCTCCACGATAAGTGGGGTACAGTCTTCAGTACCATTAGAAACAATAACTGTAACTTCAGCATCTCCAGTATTACCAGCAATGTCAGTTACTTGTGCTTTGGCTTTGTAAGTACCAACTGTCGCATACTTGTGAGTAGGCGCCTGAATGTTAGAACCTGTTCCATCACCAAAAGTCCAACTGTAACCATAAGAAGCAGGGCTTCCACCAGTTGCAGTTACATTAAAAGAAACGTTTTCGTTCACATTTACTTCTACATTATTTGCAGGAGAAGTAACTTGAACATTAAGGGCAGCAGCAAGTACAAGCGACGGCGCGATGACCGCAACAGCAAGCATTGCTACAAGAGCTCCTTTTGCGAAAGTACGAATAGTCATAATTGCCTATTTTACTTAATATTTTTTAATAATACGACTTATACTCGCAATCTGACCCTAAGAAGGTTAGTTGCTTATGGGGTAATTACTACCACATATTGAAAAATAATGCAAGTCTTTTTAGCTTTGTCTTACTCACCCTAATTTACATTGATTCATGCCCAAAAACCCCTTATTTTACAACGAAAAATCCCGAGGAACTGCTTGCGCAGCTCCTCGGGATGCAATTAGAAACTAATCCGTCACAACGACGGAAATGTTCCCGACATCGGCGGTCTGCCCACCCGCCTCCGCTTGAAAGTAGAGGCTAGCTGACTGACCATCGGTCGGAAACAGGATCATTTGGGAAAACATCACCGACCTCGGGTCGGAAGGATGTCTGTCGTAGGTGATAGTCGCCCCACCAACCCGGCTGACAAAGGTCACCGACCCGTCGACATTCACAGTAACTGTGATTTGGTCACTCTGGAGACCTCGGAACCTTACCGTGTACGGCGGTGGCACGTCGCCGTTGATCTTGGCCCGAAAGGTCATTGTCCCGTTAGTGTGGTAGCTATTGGGAAAATCTTCATCGGCCGAAGTAACGACAAGGGCCAAGGGTCCAGGCACCGGTTCCTCACCTTTTGAAACAGTCAGATTGACTGCTGAATTGACCGCCACCCGTGTGCCACCAGTTGGGCTTTGGATTGTCACCTGCCCGACCGGCATCGTACTGAAGACTTCCGTCACAGTACCAACAACCAGATCGGCCGCGACAATTTCCGCCGCCGCATTCACCTGCTGGTCACCGACAACATTTGGAACCGTCGTCAGTTCCGGTCCACAGGACCCGGTAGAGATCACCAAGTTAATGGCGGTGCCAAGAACCTGTGTACTCCCCGACGCTGGTGACTGAGAAATGATCCGGCCGGCAGCGACGGTGTCACTGCAAACACGAGTCTTGGTGCCGACAGTGAAGCCGGCGCCTTCAATCTCATCCTCCGCAGGACCTTCTTCATCGCCGACAACATTGGGCACAGTGCCGGTTTGCGGACCCTTCGAAACAGTCAGATTGACTGCTGAATTGACCGCCACCCGTGTGCCACCAGTTGGGCTTTGGATTGTCACCTGCCCGACTGGTGCGGTACTGAAGACTTCCGTCACAGTACCAACAACCAGATCGGCCGCGACAATCGCCGTGGACGCATTGGTACGTTGCATACCAACTACGTTTGGAACTGTCGTCAGTTCCGGTCCACAGGGACCAGAGGAAACCACCAGATTGATGGCCGTACCCAGGGGCTGAACACCCTTGGGGTTGTAATCGATAATCCGACCAGCGGCAATGGTGTCACTGCAACGGGTCGTGGTTGTACCAACTACAAAACCGGCTCCTTCAACATCATCCTCCCCTTCTTGTTGAGGGAGGCCAATGACGTTGGGGACCGTACTGGTGGCAGGAACGATTTTCACGTTCACAGAATCTTCGGCTTCACGTTCATCAGCGTCCACCACTTGGGCAACAATCGAAGAAAACTCACCGCCGGTCGTAACCTTTGGCAAATAATTCAGTTCGATATTGTCGCCGACAAGCACTGGTTCGCCAATGATATCGTTGGCCAAAACCCGATCCGTAACCGTCGCCATGCCGTCTTCAAAACGAAGGGCGATAAACTCCGCTCCGGTTCCACGGAGCGTGACATTGTAGGGCTCTGTCGCCCCATCAATATCAAGCTTCAGCGTGAAATCTTCATCAACTGCGAAAGTGTTTCCACCTTCTTTGATCGACAAGTTGAACGTAAGTTGCTCACCTTCACCTTCTCCCTCGCCTTCGCCCTCGCCTTCGCCGGAATTGTCACAGACATCGCCCACCCCGTCGCCATCGCTGTCGCGCTGGTCAGGATTCCAGATGTAGGGACAATTATCGATATCGTCAATGACTCCATCGCCATCAGTGTCACGTTCACACGCGTCACCGATACCATCGTTGTCAGAATCCTGCTGATCAGGATTCCAGACCGTCGGACAGTTGTCTTCGGCATCTGGCACTCCATCACCATCTTGATCCGGTCCTGGGACAACCACGTTCACTTCGTTGCTTGTCGCAGTAAATGGAAATCCACTACCGCTAAGCGAGAAAGCTGCACGAGTGACAAAGCCGTCGACAGTGATTCGATAAGTCCCGCTCTCAAAAACTTCAACGGAACAAACCAGGTGAAGATTGGGGTGATAAATCACTCCTTCTTCAAGAATCAAAGTGGCGATCTGCTGGGTCACTACGGCACTAGGGTACTGCCCCAAAAACTGGGTCCAGGACATAAACGTCGCAGAGTCCCCAATGGGAACCCCGTGACTACCAACACCAAACTGCCCCATCACCACCCTATCGGGTGACGAATTTGTCGCCGGGATGAAGTAGACAAGACCGGTCAAGGACTTGTCTCCAACACTGACGACATAGGCCCGGATCGAGCCATCACCTTCGGGAGTCAGGCCCTGATCGGTAAATTCACCGACAAAATCCCAATTGCCACCGTTCTTCTTCTCGACGCGAAAGTTGCCGGACTTCTGGGTGGCGTCGCCACTGCCCATCGAAGCGTTAAGCACTTCGCCGTTCAAGTAGAGCTGGCCGTCACGAGTCGTGACAGAACTGGCCCGCACATCGGCTGTGGCACAGCCTTTGATACATCCCGGCAAGACGGCCACGATCGCCAATAGGGCGAAACGACGACAAACTGACTTCTTCATAGTAACTCTCCTCTTCTCCCGCATAGCGGGATTTTTCTTTCTTCTTCTCTTCACACTATGTTCTCCTCCCGGCTACGCGCCGGTCGGAGGTATTTACAACGTCCCAGATAACCTCAACTACCCCCATCACTAGCACATTTTACCCCCTCTTGTCAAGGTGCATTTCCAATGGTCCAATCCAAATTTCGGCCCCCAAAAAACCGCTTATTCAAAGCGGTTTTTTGGGGGCCTTTTAGCCTTTTAAAATTTAATTGTATTTCATCCCCTCTTTTCCTCTTCCTCAACCCAGCGAGCTATCACCTTTTTAAGCTTTCGCGAGAGTCGGTTTAGAAATCAAGGAGCCGAGTAGAAAAATTGAACTGTCTGAGCGAAGCGAGTTTTCAATTTTTCGTTAGCGAGGTGACTATGATTTCTAACCGACGAAGCGGGGCCCAGCTTAAAAAGGTGGTGGTGAGCGCCTAACTCTCCCTATCCTCCAAACTCTCCCCCGGCATTACTATCGCCTCCTGCCCGGCCTGGTGACCACCATTGGCGGCATTGTATTCCGCCACCACTTCATCGGGCACGCCATCTTTTAGGGGTGTGTCAGCTCCAGCTCCCACAATCGGTTCGGCATTTATTTCTTGCTCGGCTTCCAAAATTATATCCTGCGCGTCTTGCGAAAGTTCTTTTTCAGTCTGTTCTTCTTTTAGACGGTGGTACAAATAGGCGGCGAGTAAAACAAAAGGCAAGATAACCAACCACCACCAGCCCTTTCCACCGACACCACCCACCCAGTCCATAAACCCAGCGGCGGCCAATTGGAAAATATTACCTTTTTCTTTTTCAACTTCGTTTGGTAGGTCGAGACTAATACCATCGAAAACCGCACGCACATCTTTGGCTGGGTAGTCGAGATACTGTAAACCATCACCCTTGCTTGGCAGACGAGTACCACCATAGTAGGTATAACCAACTGTTTCCTTGTTTTCTAGTTCGAGGCGGATTGGCTCATCGATATCACAATAGATATAGTTCACCATCAAGAGAGTGGTGATATATACATAGCCGGTCGGCTCGGTAATACCCCAAGTGTGCAAAACATCTTCGGCGTGACGGCCTTGGAAAACTTTTACCGCTTCATAAGTTTGCAAGTCATACACCCCGTTTAGTGGTACCTCCAATCCTTCGAAGGTCCGCAAGAACCACTGTAGTTTATAAACTTCATACGGGTCGTTGTTCGCCCCGAGGCGGATAAATTTCAAGAGAAGAGGCACACAAGGACTTGGTAGAACTTTATCTTTTTTCTTACCGCCGCCACCACCACCGCCACCTCCGCCACAGTTTTCAGTACAATCATCGTCGCCTTTGGTGGTAAATTCATATTCACGCGAAACCTCCTCGTCTACTTCACAGTTAGTACAACCATCATCGGGAGTGGTAAAGTCATACTCTCTAGAGATCTCTTCGTCCACCTCACAGTTAGTACAGCCATCGTCTGGGGTCGTAAATTCATATTCACGCGAAACCTCCTCGTCTACTTCACAGTTAGTACAACCAT
>CAZIIR010000006.1:15065-23809 GCA_964539475.1 uncultured Candidatus Saccharibacteria bacterium | reverse complement strand
ACCCGTGGCCGCAAAAATTTGCGTGGCATATTGAGGATAGCTTTGCGTAAAAAGTAAGCGAGCATCTCCTCGGCCACCTCAAAGTTGGAAATCACCCCATTTTCTAGTGGACGAACGGCCGAAATATGCGAAGGGGTCCGGCCAATCATCTGACTAGCATCCTCGCCCACCGCCACCACTCGACCGGTCTTTTGATTTAGGGCCACAATCGACGGCTCCACTGTCACAATACCACTACCACGAACATACACCAAAGTACTGGCTGTACCCAGGTCAATCCCAATATCATTAGACATTATTTCCCGCAGGCGATCGAGCATAGCAGTTATTTAGATTATCTGACCAAATCGGCAACGGCGGACGGGCTAACAAAACTAGTCTCTCCACTCTGACGGTTTTTTATTTCCAATTGACCGGCAGTTATTGTTTTATCACTCACTATGACCCGGTAAGGCAAGCCCAACAAGTCGGCATCGGCCAGCTTTTCCCCGGCCGACAACTCACGGTCATCGTACAAAACTTCTACCCCTTGTTTGGTTAAATCTTCATAAAGTTTAGTAGCCTCTGTCGACACTGTGTCGGAGTTTCCAAGAGCCACCAAGTGAATCTGAAAAGGGGCGATAGACTTTGGCCAAACCAGGCCACCGTCGTCGGCATATACTTCTACTATTGTCCCCATTAGTCGAGACGGGCCAATACCATAAGAACCCATCACCACCGGCACGGCCTTACCAGACTCATCTTGATACATTAGGCCCAGGGGCTCAGAAAATTTTGTCCCCAGATGAAAAATATTACCAACCTCAATCGCCTTTTTTTCCACTAACGAACCTCGGCTTAACCCCAGCTCTGCCACTACCTCATCAGTCAGCACTTCTTTGTTAATAGCAATCTTTTTCTGTTCGTCCACATAAATCAAATCCTCCCCAGCTTCGCTTTCGGTCTGAAACTCTTCAGAAAATTTGCTAAATATCCCCCCTGAAGCGAAAGTAACATGGGTCTGCTGACCCAGGCCAACGCGGTCAAATATTTTTACATAAGCGGCCCGAGCCTTGGCATAAAACTCTTGGTGTTGTTCTTCGGTCGCCGAAAAAGAGTAGAGGTCTTTCATTAGAAATTCGCGTCCCCGCATAATCCCCGATTTTGCGCGCAACTCATTGCGAAATTTGTTTTGAAATTGATAGGCGTACACCGGCAAGTCCCGATAAGACGAAACATGGTCTTTCATAATCCTCGTCAGAGGTTCTTCGTGTGTAATACCCAAGCCAACCTCTGAGCCATTTTTTAGAGATGTTTTAAACCAATTGTCGACCTTATCATCGTCCCACCTATCGGTGGTTTGCCATAGTTCTTTGTCTTGGAGGGCGGTCATCACTATTTCTTCGCCACCAATTAGGTTTATCTCTTCACGAATGATATTTTTTATTTTTTCTAAAACCCGTAAACCAAGGGGTAAGTAAGAATAGGCTCCCGCCATTTCTTTATGAATAAAGCCGGCCCGAATTAATAATTTGGCATTTTTCGAAACTTCGTCGGCTGGGTCTTCGCGCCGAGTTTTGGTAAAGAGTTTTGTTTGTCGCATGGGCTAATCATAGACTAAAAGCCTAGGTCGGTCAAAAGCTATTTACAAATAATTATATTGTGTTATTATTTAAAAAGAGAGGAAGTGGGAATATCGGGATTAGTGACTGTCACTACGTCTATCTCCCCGTGCAAAGCTGGTGAAATTCCAGGACCAAACAGGAAATGCCTAAGTAGGGATAAGCTAAAACCGATCAAATCGGGCCTGACCCGATTTTAAAGGTTTGGTATACCTTGGCTACTTCTGGAAACAGAAGTAGTTTTCGCCGAAAGCACTACCGGATGCAAGTAGTGCTGTTTCCTGAAAGCTCTGCGGTCGAATTCCGCGATCCCGACGGTCTGGCACGGCCTCTATCTTAAGTAGGTAAAACGCTCCGCGTTTTACCTACTCTTTTTTTACTCCTATTTTTGGCTTATTTAGAACAACCGCCAAACATCAAACACTGTCACCACCAACATCAAGCCCACCAAGAAGAGGAAGCCAATGACATTTAGAGTATTGGCTACTTTTGGCCTAATCGGTGAACCTTTAATAGTTTCTATAGCGAGGAAAAACAAACGCCCTCCATCAAGAGCCGGGAAAGGTAAAAGGTTTATAACCGCCAAATCAAGCGAGATAAAAGCAGCAAAAGTCAGAACATAAATCCAACCCAGAGATCGCGCATCCCCCACCAAACCCGCTATCCCGACTGGTCCCATAACACTGTCTTTAATATTTTCGCCGGCCCACAAAGCTTCTACCATATCACCCAGACCAGAGAATATCATTTTCGTCATCTGCCAAGTATGAGTAAAACCCCGTTTTAGCGCTTCATAAGGGGCGAGCTTTAGCGTGCCAATCTCACCTAGTGAGACACCAATGGCTTTACCTTCGGCACTAAAACCCTCTTCAGGAGTGAGCGATACTTGGCTTTTTTTCTCGCCCCGTTCATAACCAATGGTTATAATATCGGGTGCTCTTTGTATTACTTGTTGGAAACGCTCCACATCAGGCCGGTTCACATTGTTGCGCCCCGAAGCAATATAGGTAACCACATCTCCAGCGGCGAGCCCCGCCCTTTCGGCTGGTGAATCTGGACTCACTTGCAAAATAGCAGTTCTAATATCCGACAACGGCAAATCGTTGTTTTCGCCCACCGCCATCGGCAAGCCCGACATCAGGCCGGCGGAGATTAGTAGCCAAGCTAGTAGCCAGTTGGCAGAAACCCCGGCCAATAAAATAACCGCCTGTTTCCACTTAGCTTTAGCGGTCATACTGCGGTCGCGATCGGGACCAGTTTCAGTTTCCGCATCCGGCGTCTCGCCAAATATTTTTACAAAACCACCAAAAGGAATAAAGTTCAGTGAATATTCCGTCTCACCTAGCCGAAAGGCCGCAGCCCGCGGAGGAAAACCTAAACCAAATTCATCTACCCGCACACCAAAAATTTTGGCGGCCAAAAAGTGGCCTAACTCATGAATAAAAACCAAAACAGCAATAATAAAAACAAAGAGGACAACAGTCATATTTTATATAAATTCACAATTACTGATTAATTTCTTTCTCCTTTAAAACCGCCAAGTCTTCCAACCTGGCTCCAGCTGTCTCCACCAATTTCTGTAAATCATCTTTAAATTTAAAGCGGTCATCTTCGCTAATCTCTTTACTTTTACCTTTAGCTTCAATGTCGGCAATCACTTTTTCCCGCTCTTTACGGATAGAAACCTTGGCTTCTTCAGTTTTTTCCTTAATCACTTTAGCAAGCATTAGCCGGCGCTCACTGGTGAGGTCGGGGAAAATAACCCGAATCCCTATTGAATCGGGCGCCGTCGAAATCCCCAGGTTCGCCGCCGCAATGGCCCCTTCGATATCTTTTACTTGAGCCCGGTCCCACGGGGTAATACGTAAGGTTTTAGCGTCTTCAATCGAAATAGCGGCAATATGTTTGACTGGGACACGCGAACCGTAAGACTCAACCATAACGCTATCTAAAAGTAGCGGCGAGGCCTTACCAGTACGCAAAGTAAGAAATTCTTTTTTAAGCCAATCTTCAATTTCGGCCACGCGGGCGCTAAAAGGCGAAAAATTGTAAATCATAAAATTATTATATCACTTGGTTTTTGTCTTGGAAAACTCCGGCAAGGCCACGGCCAAGTATTCGAGCACTAGCCGAGGCAAAAGGGCTCGGTCATAAATATAGCGCCGAGCTTTTACTAAAGAGGCAAGCCCCAGTCGGCCCGGGCGGGCAACTATTTCTCGTTCCAATTCATCTACCAAGCCACTTGTAAATTCTTTTGTTAGCTTTTCTTCTTTCTGCCACTCGGCAATAGTTTTTATCCGCTCACCAGCCGACTGAGCTAAAAATTCTCGACCCACGACACCACTTTCCTGTGGGCAAGAGTCTACCAGCACCACTTCACAGCGCGAAACTATGGTTGGTAAAAATATTTTTTCCGAACGAGCAATAAGGAAAATATGCGCCTGGCCCGCTGGTTCTTCCAACACTTTAAGCAAAGCGTTTTGAGCTTCAGTCGTAGTCGCGCCAATAGTAATAATAAAAAATTTCCGACCGCCACCAAAGGCTCGGGCATTTACTTTTTGCTTCAACATCCGACTGTCATCCACCCCAAAAAAATCATATTCCGCTAAATAGAAATCGGGGTAGCCAGCAAGTGTGAGCCCGAGTGTACCTTCTATCGACTCCCGAATAAAATCTATAGCCACCGTCCGGTCGCCAATCACTAGGTATGAATGGTGAGTGAAAGAAATCAATGAAAGTCTATTTTTTACTAATAATACTCTTTTTATAAGTATCGAGGTGTTCAAGTGCCACTCCTGTCCCCTTGGCGACACAATATAAAGATTCATCGGCGAGTGTCGCTTTCACGCCCGTCCGGCGGAAAATAAGCTCGGGTAAGTTGCGCAACTGCGACGAGCCCCCAGTCATAATAATCCCCGACTCAATAATATCGCGCGACAGCTCGGGCGGGGTTTCCTGAAAGACGTGTTTGATCGCTTTTACAATCTCGCGTAATTCATTGTCTATTGCTCGCACTATTTCATTGGTTTTTATTTCGGCACCCCTTGGTAGGCCGGTCATAAAGTCGCGCCCCTTTATAGTATAGGCCAGCTCTTCTTCCATCGGGATAGCCGAACCAATAGCAATTTTTACCTCTTCGGCCGTTTTGTCGCCGATGGCGAGGTTAAAAGTTTTTTTAATATAATCGGCAATGGCTTGGTCGATTTTGTTACCCGCATATTTGACCGAGGTCGAAGCCACAATCCCACCAAGCGAGATAACCGCCACATCAGTGGTACCACCACCGATATCCACCACCATATGGCCTTTGGCTTCATAAATCGGAATACCAGCGCCAATCGCCGCCAAGATTGGTTCCTTCACCACATAGGCATTTTTGGCACCGGCTTTCATCGCTGCTTCAATCACCGCTCGTCGTTCTGTCGAAGTCACCCCCGCTGGTACCGACACCATGACATCAGGTTTCCAAAAGTGCCACGGGCCAAGCGCTTTGGCAATATAATATTTAAGCATCGCTTCTGTTACGCGGTAGTCGGCTATCACCCCGTCTTTCATCGGCCGGTAAGCCCGAATATTGTCCGGTGTTTTACCAATCATATCTTTGGCCTCATTGCCCACCGCCACCACTCTATTATCAAACTCAGACACGGCGACCACCGAGGGTTCGTTTAATACTATCCCCTGCCCCGGCAAAAAAACCAAAGTATTGGCTGTCCCCAAATCAATGCCGAGTTTTTTAGTAAAAATTCCCATATTATAAAATGACGTGGGTCACCTAGGCCCCACGTCCGTATTGTACGGGTTTTACCACTAGGTAGCAAACTGGCACTCACATTCCCTTTTTGAGTTGGGCCCCGCTCCGCCAGTTAGAAATCATAGTCATCTCACGACAAAAATCTCATAACTCGCCCTGTTGAGCTCAAACAAATGAGATTTTCTGTTCGACTCCTTGATTTCTAAACTGTCTCTCGCCCGCCTGCCATGCAAGGCACGAGCGGGCAGGCAAAAACTCAAAAAGGGAATGTTCGCTGGGATATAAAAATTAAATTCCGATTATTTTATTTCAAAAAAACAACCCCGTCTCCGCTTGGTAGCGGAAACAGGGTTGGGAGAGCTAAGGCCAAAGGTTCTAAGACCAAAAGCCAAAGCTCTAATCACTAACTTGCAGACACCACAGCCGGGTCGTGGGCGCCCCAGCCACCGCCGAGCCAGCGGTAGCCCCAGCCCCACCCGTCGCCGCTCCAGTAGAGGTAGCGAACGCACAGGCCCCCGTCCGAGCGGCGGTAGATCGTACCCCAGAAAAAGATGTAGCGAGTATTCCCGTTTTCATCTTTCTTCCACTCCTCGGGGATGAGGTGTGGGTTGGCCAGCAAGTAGTCAAGCAAAACCGCGTTGAAAACGTTCTTGCCCTTCAGCTTCTTGCGAAGCTTGTTGCTCTCAATCGATCCGCCATTCTGGGCCGGGTCGAGGTAGAGGGCGACTTTCGCCGGGTTCCACTCAAACCGGCCACCCCTCTGGTGATCCTCTACCTTCCAGCCGTCGGGAATAATGGGGTCGGCGTCGAGGTTGATGAGATGCTTTTTCACTACGAGCTCGGCGCGTCCCTCTATGACATCGCGGACGCCAGAGAGAAAATTTCCACTGGTCAGTTGTTTGATCTGGGCGTTAGTAAACCCATTCCGCTTGAAAGCGTGCTTGAGTTCACTGGCCTGATCAACATCAAGTACGAACGTGTCAGACATGACGTGTCCCTTTCTACGGTGCAACGTGTTTTAAATAAACGTGTTGCCATATCATAATGCTGGAGGACCACCACAGTGGTAGTCATAGCGAAAAATAGCCTACTTTTAAGCTATTTATCGCTATGACCACATCGCAAGCTATATTAAAGACCTTATCTTATAATTATAGCACTTATTATTGTAATTTGTCAATTTGTAAAATAAGGACCTAAACAAGGATATTTTTCGCCACTAGGCCTCGCTTCATTTCTACCGGGGCCGAAGTTAGGACCCGCTTATAGCTACCATCATTTTGTTTTTCTTCAACCGTGTAAAAATATTTACCAGGGCGCAAGAGGGCAAAGAATCGGCCCAGCTCGTCGGCCACCACCGAGCGCACCTCGGTCCCGAGGTCGGCAAAGTAAAAGCGCACAATCGCAAAAGGTAGTGGCTCCCCCGTCGCTTCACTTTTTATCTGCACCGGGCGGTGGCGGGCCGACCAAAACTGTTGGAAAATATACAAAGCAATATAGACAGTGACTATAGCAACATCAAACCAGCTCGGTGTGTACACTAGGCTCGCCAAGGACATAACAAAACCTAAAACATATAAACCGGACAATAGTCGATTGCGCCGAATTTCTTTGGTTGAATAAATTTTGAAAAATTCAGATTTCGATTTAGCAAATTCGTTCCAGTCGAAACCAATCGGGTCGAGCGGAATATTTTTGTTTACCACTTCCTCGCCCGCTACTTGCACTGGTTCTCCAAAATACAAGTTGCGATATAGCTCATCACGATCTTTGCCGGCCAAAGTTTTCGACGGAAAAAGATAGTGAGTTTTACCAACCTTAATAAGATATTGGCCGGCCGGCAAAAAGAAACCATAACGACCATCGATGTCAGTAATCGCTGAGGAAGCCTCTTCGTCTTTATTTACCGGCACCACCGAAACATAAGCCGGGTCGATAGGTCTTTTAGTAACCGCGTCATACACTGTACCCCACGGTGGACTTTTTTTCTTACCCCCAAAAAATCCCGAAATCGCCCCAATCAACCGAAGTAACAACAAATACAAGTCAGCCAAACTGGCCGACCCCATCGCTATAGTTTGCAAAATAATCGCCCCCACTCCTGCCCCCACCAAAAGCCCCTTACCCAACTGCCCAGCCACCCCGATAGTTCCTATCGGCAAAGCCCCCGCCGTTGCCACCACCAAATTGCCGGTTATTTTTTTAATAGTTTGATCGGAAAAATTTAAAATATAAATACCCACCCGATAAGTACCGGTCCGCCCTAGTGGAGCGACGGTGGCCGTGTACGCCGTTTTAGTACTATTTAAACGCAAAGTAAAAGAAAAAGTTTTATTTGGGTCAACCGGGTCATGAAGAGTAATACCAATTGTTTTTAGTACTTCCGGCACTTTATTGTATGCCAGCGAAACCGTAACAGTTTTATTACCCTTAACCACCACTAGCCCATTGGCGCCAAAATACTGGGCCTTTTCGCCGGGTTGAGTAAAAATAAAGTCGCCTAGTTTTAACGCCCGAATAAGCGGGTCACTACTCGAAGCGGTAGGAAAATCTTCAAAGGGGTCGTCTTCTTTCTCGGCAGTTAGTGAAGCAATCACCGCGGCTGAATAGTGACCAGTAGTGGAACGGACAAACAAAGCATAATAGTACCGCGTATCTAAACTGACATTATTATCAATCGTCTCTTCACTACTGCCGTCATAAACGACAACTCCATCGTTAATACTAGCCGGAATTGACCCAATCTTGCGTAAAATCCGTACTCCATCAAAGTTGGCAAACCCGGTCGGGTTGCGCCACGAGAGTAGACCCACTTCGTCTTCCTCATCATAATCGGCCGAAAAATTTGTGGCCATTGGGACATAAAAACAACTATTGTCACTTATATTAGCTCCACTGTTATAGTTTTCAGCATCAGGGTCAAGACAACCTAAAACGTCGTAACGACATTTGGTATTGTCGGCAATATCAGCCTCGGCATTATAATTGTTAGCGTTCGGGTCTTTACAACCTTTAGTTGATGAGGACGGTGGCGAAGGTACCGACAAAGTAACTATTACCCCGTCAGTATCACTAGTCTGGGCGGCCACCAAGTCAAATTGCCCAAAGACGAGCCCCGCCAGAATTAAAATAGTAGTGATTAAAAAAAAATTTTTCATACTATAAAGTAACCGCGGTGGCTGTAATATTAGCTGTATAATCACCGCCACTTAGACTATCGGCATGGCCAATAGAAGCTTGCACCACCAAAGTCGTATCTGTACCCGCCGGGTTGTTGGCGCTCGCCTGTTGGGCAATAGTCTGATCGGTGGTTGAAAAACCAGCCCAACACCGATTACTAGTATCACTAGACCCAGTAGCACAACTTGTACCATCGTCTTTAAAGCGAG
>CAZIIR010000006.1:13757-14965 GCA_964539475.1 uncultured Candidatus Saccharibacteria bacterium | reverse complement strand
GCGCCCCCTGCCTCACTTTCCATGGCTCGGTACCCCGCCTGTAGGTTAAAGGTGGCACTGGAAGAATTGCCGGTAGCCAGTTCACCAAAAGTGTCACTCAAATTAAAGGAGGCTGAAGTCGAGTTTTCAGTCCCACCAAAGTTTATACTGTCACTTTCTATTTTATAGCTCGTACTTTCGGCAACATAAGCAAGCGTTGTTTGAGTCAGCGACCAGCCAGCAACTAGACCAATTATTATAATAGTAAATAACTTTTTCATTTTATTGTTTTTGTTTTAACATTTTTCGACCCAAGATAGAAGCCGCCACTAGTGCTAAAACTATAAATAGAGTAACTAAACGCGATGGTAGTAAAAAACCAATAGTCTGTTCTTTATCAATAATATTTTCATAACCCCGGTTTTGCTGAAGGACCAAGCGGTAAGGACCATAAGGTAAAGCCGGTAAGGCCACCTCTGTGGTGCGGGTCGACCCTGGCAAAACAAACCAGGGATTTACTGCTATTTTCTTGACTGGAATAAATCCAAGATAGAAAGCCTGGACGTAGCCATATGGATTGACATAGGTATTACCTGAATTTTCGTAAGAAATATATACCGACCGACTAGTGTCAGTTTTAAAATTAATGACATCACCTAGTAAACCAAAAGACTTTAAACTACCCGCCGGCCTGGCATTTGTGTCTATATTTATAAACAAAAGAGTGCCGAGACGAGACTGAATTCTAGCGGCCCCAGTCGGTTGCCCTAAAACATTTGCCTCAACTGTTAAAACCGCAAAAATACTGGCTGGCCCCCGACCAGCCGGGACAGTGAGAGTAACTGGCACTATCGCCGATTCTCCACTAGCCAAAGTTAGTTCACTTGTTGATATAGATAAATACTGACGGATTAAATCCGACTCATCTGGCAAAACAACAACTCCCCGACCATCTTTTCCGGCCGTAAAACTCTCCAGTGACAACTGAAAAGTCGCCACTCGACCTAAATTATTTAATATTTTTACCTCCCTGGTTTTGGTTTGCCCTGGTTTTACCAACATTTCAATTTTCGTTGGTGACACCCCAAAAAACGGCTGACTCTGAGCCGACACCGGTAGTGCCAGCCCACTACTTAAAAAGAAAACTATAATGATAATAATTTTCTTAATCATTATTTATTCAACGGAGTTAATAAGAAAATATAGTTATCACCGGTTCGGTCACGAAA
>CAZIIR010000006.1:9671-13657 GCA_964539475.1 uncultured Candidatus Saccharibacteria bacterium | reverse complement strand
CCAAAAATAAAACCACGCCAATTGTCTATAGTTTCCACCAAGACATCAATCACAAGATCTTTAGCTCGCCCTAGCTGGTTAATAAAAGAGACTGGCACACCGTACCACACTGCCTTTAGGGCTTCTCGAGTAGAAATAGCCGTCGCCTGTAAGCCATAAGCACTAGATTCGGCCGAAGCCATAAGGGTGCGGTCGGCAGTTTTTATTAGGCCGGCTACCACTTTAGTGTTTTCATTGGTTAGCTGATTAAGTGCGGCCAAACCTCTAGCATAGCGACTAGCCAGATCAAAACCAGTAGCCGAAACATCTGTTATGGTTTTACTTATAACCGTCGCTTGGTCGCCAGTAGCCACAAGAGCCGAAGCCAACATCAGACTAAAAGCGGCGACTTTATGGTCAAAACCCTCGCGAGCGGAAATTAGAGCGGACCGGGTATTAGTAAGCGACGAGACAGTCTGACTCAAGAGATCGACATTATTTTTTTCCAACAAAGAAGTTACTCCGACCGAGGCTGTCGCGGCTTCAGTTTTGTCTAATACCAGCGCCAACTGAAAGGCAACCTTAGTAATTTGGTCATCATACTTAGAAGCCAAATGTTTAACTATGTTTGCCACATCTGTCAGATTTTCTTCGGGTTTAAAATTTGCCCAATTGTTGGCAGAAGTCATCGCCAACTGACCTAAACCACTTTTGGATTTAGCCAGACTGTCGGTTGTAACACTTATTACTGAAGCTACCGTTTGGCTAGAATATTTAGTCAATAAATTTTTATCAAAACCAACTTTTGAAATTTTTATATTTTCCAAAGCCAACTCCGCCTTAGCTACCAACCCTGAAGCAAAACGTTCGGAGCTCGACCAGTCAGTAAGCACCAGCTTGTCCGCCAACTTTTCTTGGCCAGTCAAAATAAGCAACGCTAATGCGAGTCCAGCCACCGGAACAAGCAAACTGGATTTTGGCCGAATCATAATTTGATATCGGCCAATATCACTAAGCGCCCGTGGCGGTAAAAAAGGTACCCTTTCGCCAAGACCAAGCAACTCTTTGTTGCTCTCGTCTTGGGTCGATTTTGAATATGATAAAGATGAAAAATCCATAAATTTCGGCCCACTGATTCACAGGTAATTATATTTGATTTTGACGCCAATTTAAACCTAAAATAGGCCGTAAAAACAGGAAGTGGTGGATAAGTTAAAAGTTTCCAGTATACTGTCCTAAAATACGATGTTTATTATTACAGTTACACCACTTGATAAGGGAATTTTCAAAGAGGAATTGACTTATTTTTCCAAAATTTTAATCGAGCCAGGGGCTTTGGTCTCAGTGCCAGTACGTGGTCGTGATATTTTGTCACTAGTCATCTCCACCAAATCGGCTAGTGATATTAAAGCTGGATTAAAAAAATCTGATTTTTCTTTAAAAAAAGTCACCGACGTCGTACATCCTGGTATTTTCAACCCAAATTTTTTGCAAGCCGCCCGCGAAGCGGCCCAATATTTTGGTGTTAGTTTTGGTATGAGTCTAAAATTTGCTACCCCTAAAGCTATTCTCGATTCTCTGTCCAACAAAAAGTGGCCCAAGCCAAAAGTCTACCAAGAAAAAACACTCATCGGCCCCGCGGCCACCAGGCCCGACAACTTATCTTTACAAGAAAGTCCGTCCGAACGTATTGGTTTTTATCGCAGTTTAATTCGCGAAGCCTTCGCTCACGGCCAATCAGTTTTTGTCTTAGTCCCAACCACCACTGTCGCCAACCGCCTAGCAAGCCATTTAGGCAAAGGTATTGAGTCTTACACCAAGGTTCTTCACAGTAAAATAAGCGACGAAGAAATAATAACCGAGTGGAAATCCGCCTTGGAAAATGACCATCCAACCCTCTATCTGGCTACCCCATTATTTTTATCTGTTCCTAAAAAAAATATCGGTCTGATTATAGTTGAAAACGAAGGTAGCGACCATTATGAGCCTGTTACCCGCCCCTACATCGACGCCCGCCGGCTGGCCGAATATGTAGCCCGCGCCGGGCGAATACGTCTGATTTTTGGTGACACAGCCCTTAGGCCTGAAACTATTTACCGTACAGAAAAAAAAGAACTTATCTCCGCCGCTCCATTAAAATACCGCCTACCAGCTGGTCTCGAAAAGAAAATAGTAGATATGCGCCGGCCCGCAGTGGAAGGTGAAAAAGCGGTATTTAAAATTATTGGACCCGATATAGAATCTTTAGTCCAAGAAGCTCAAACGAGAAAGAAAAAAATATTTCTCCTGGTTGGTCGGCTAGGCCTAGCCCCAACTACAGTTTGCAATGATTGTGACACTATTTTGGCTTGTACCAAATGTGACCAACCTCTAGTTTTGTATGATAAAAAAGATAAAAACCGTCTCTACTCCTGTCGTCGTTGCGGTAATGAAGAAACTCCCACCGACCGTTGTCCAGTTTGTGGGGGTTGGCGTTTGTCGACAATGGGTATTGGCACTGACACTGTCGCTCAAACTCTGCGTCAAACCAAATTACCTATTTTTATTATTGACTCTGAACATAGTAAAACGCCGATTCAGGCCACTAAAACTATGACCGCATTCACTGAAAGCACCCAAAGCGCTATTTTGATCGGTACTGAAATGGCTTTGCCTCACCTGTCGGAGCAAGTGGATTATGTGGGAGTGGTTTCGCTCGACCACTTTTTTGCCCTACCTGGTTTTAGAGTACGAGAAAAAATGGCTCGTATTATTTCAGACTTATCAGAAATCGCCCAAAAAAAGATTATCATTCAGACTCGCCGGCCGGAAGAAAGTATTTGGCAATATATTGAAAGCGGAAATCTACTAGATTTTTACCGCAATGAAATTAGAGACCGTGAAGCCTCTGGTTGGCCACCTTTCTCTGTTCTTATCAAAATTACTCGTGTCGGACCAGAGTCGGCTGTCGAAAAAGATATGACAAAATTAACACGCCTCCTTGAGCCCTATAACCCCATCACTTACCCTTCTTTTGGTCCCGCTGCCCGTGGTCATATTTCACTCAATTTGCTTATAAAAATTCCCCCGACCGATTGGCCCGATGAAGAACTGTCGGCAGTCTTGTTGGCCCTACCCCCGGTTTTTATCGTCAATGTCGAACCAGCTGACATATTGTAACAATCGTGATATAATACTGGGCAATGAAAAAAGTAGTCCAGCAGGAAAACAAGGTTTTGCGCCAAGTAGCAACACCGGTTTCGGTTAGTGAAATCAATAAACCTGCTTTAAAGCAAATTATTGCTGATATGTCCGAAGCTTTAGCGGCCTGTTACGACGGCGTCGCTTTGGCTGCGCCCCAAATCGGTGTCTCTTTGCGCCTGTTTGTGGTGTCTAAAAATCTGTTCCAAGACGGGGCCGGTGACGCGGTTTTTATAAACCCAGTTATTACCAAAGCAGCGCGTAAACGAGTAATACTAGACGAGGGCTGTCTCTCGGTCCGCCATATGTACGGCAAAACCAAACGTTCGGAAAAAGTTACCGTCCAGGCTTATGACGAAACCGGCCACCTCTTTTCCTGGAACGCTAGTGGTCTAATGGCCCAAATTTTTCAACACGAAATCGACCACCTCGACGGTATTTTGTTTATCGACCACGCTACCGATTTACACGAGCATAACCCCGACGCCAGTGAAAAAAACTAATTTTGCTTTTTTTGGTACCGACAGATTTGCCACTACCGTTTTAGACGAGTTACTAATTTTAGGTCTCAGTCCAAGTCTTATAATTACCACCTCCGACAAACCTCAAGGGCGCAAAATGTTGCTCACTCCCCCGCTGGTCAAAGTTTGGGCCGAGAAAAATAATATTAAATTTATTCAACCGGCCACTCTAAAAGCAATCCCGCCAGAAATAGAAACTGGTAATTTTGAAATCTGTTTAGTCGCCTCTTATGGCAAAATTTTGCCCCAGGCACTGTTAGATATTCCCCCTTTGGGTTTTGTAAATATTCACCCTTCGCTTATTCC
>CAZIIR010000006.1:5593-9571 GCA_964539475.1 uncultured Candidatus Saccharibacteria bacterium | reverse complement strand
TCACTTGGAACCTTAGTTACATTATATAACTCCCGCCAAAAATTAGTGAGCTATTTTTGTTGAAAACTTTATCGGATTGTTACTTTAGTCACCATTACCGCTTCGGCCGGGCGGTCACCAGGCACGGTAGCAATATTACCTATCTTGTCTACCACTTCCATACCATTTATTACCTTGCCAAAAACAGCGTGCTTACCATCAAGATAAGTATTATCAACAAGGTTTATAAAGAATTGGCTACCGCCGGAATTTGGCCCAGAATTGGCCATCGAAATTGTCCCGCGCATATTGGACTGACCAGCGACAAATTCATCCTCTATCGCATAACCAGGGCCTCCGGTACCGTGAATAGCAAAGTTGTTTGGGTCACTCTTGGTGTTGGGGTCGCCACCTTGGATCATAAACCCTTTTATTACCCGGTGAAATCGCGTCCCATCATAAAAACCAGCTTGAACGAGCTTTACAAAGTTTCCGGAGGTAATCGGCGTTTTGTCAGTCTGTAGTTCTACTTCAAAGTTACCCTGGTTGGTCTCAAAAACCGCCACCGGATTAGTCTCATAATTATCAGTCGTAGTAGTCGCTGTGTTTACCTCGTTCATTATGTTATTTTGGTTATCTTTTTTATTAATAAAACCAATCAATACCAACACTCCGACCACAACCACCACCAAAGTCGGCCAAGCCATATTTTTACTCATTTTATTATTTTATCTTTTTTAATATTATCTGCGGTCTTTACCCACGCTTCATCATTTCTTTTATTTTTCTTGCTCCTCGGCGAAACAAGGTGACTTGTTTTTGCTGGGTTGATTTTATTTGGAGAACCAGCTCATCCCGAGCGGTCACAATGGCCGTATACAAATCAAAGTCGGCAATGTCGGCCCGTCGCAATGATTGCCCCGGTAATACCAAGTTGATCTCGGCTTTAAAGAGCTGTCCCTGTTTGTGATGTTCGGTCGTCTTACCTATTTCTACATCTACCATTGCCTCCCCGTTTGATTCATCTATATATTTTTTTACTTTAGAGAGCTTATACCTGAGATATTGATCCAGGGCGGGCGTCAATTCTATATTTGTCGTCTTAACATTTATTTTCATAGCAATAGAGTTAAGAATAAACCAGTCCACCTATCTCCCACAAAAAAACCTAAGATAAGCGGTGCTGGGGCTGATCTCCTATTATTATACTACCCTTTTAAGACGGCGCTACTGGCCAAATTTTACACAGACATCTTCACTTCCAATATTTTGGTCGGCCCCCTCTTACCTTTTATCCACCTAATCTCCGCCGGTTGACAACCATAGCGCTGGGCTAGCAAAAACACGACCCGCTGGTTGGCCAGGTCGTGCTCCGCTTTTTCTTTCACCGACATTTTAAACAAATTTTCTCCTATTTCTTCTACCAACTCCCTCCTCGCTCCCGCTTTAACCCTGACCCGGATATACATCGTGTCTAACTAAATAGTCTCCACCATTATCATATTAGTATCAATTGATTGACCAAATGGATAACCAACCGAGACTACTACTTTGTCACCTTTTTTAACTAATTTTTCTTTTAGACAGTGCGCTCTGATGATCGGCAAGACTTCGTGAAAATGTTTAAACTTTTTAATCTCTACCGGCACCACCCCAAAAGACAACAGGAGCTGTCTGGCGGTTACTTCATTCGGAGTGAATCCAATAATAGGTTGAAAAGGTTTATAACGAGAAATCATCCGGGCCGTAAAACCAGAATTAGTGAGAGCGATAATGGCTTTAGCCTTTACTGCATTGGCCACGTCTACGGCTTCATTGGTAATAGCATCAGATACGCGCGAACCAATACTCTCGTGTTTTAGTTTTTGCATATCGCTAATCATCTGGCGATACATTTCGTGATTTTCGGTTTTTTCCGCAACTTTTGTCATTACTTCTACCGCCTCCACTGGGTGGTCACCCAAAGTAGTTTCTTCGGAAAGCATAATAGCATCGGTACCATCAAAAATAGCATTGGCGATATCGGAAACCTCGGCCCGAGTCGGAACAGGATTTTTGATCATCGACTCCAACATATGGGTAGCTGTGATAACAAACTTGCCCTGCTGGTTACACTTGTTGATAATCATTTTCTGAACCATTGGTACGTTTTCAATACCAATTTCAATCGCCATGTCACCACGGGCGACCATTACCCCGTCTACCAACTCAATAATCTCATCGAGGTTTTCCAAACCTTCAACATCTTCTAATTTGGCGATAATTTTAGCTTTAGACTTGGCTTGTTCCAACAAACGGCGCAACTCGCGAATATCTTCCGCCCGCCTAACAAAAGAAAAGGCCACAAAATCGACTTTGTTTTTAATACCAAAAGTTAAATCTTTTTTATCTTTGTCGGTCAAAGAACTAATCGACAAATGAGCTCCTGGTAAATTAATACCCCGCCGGCTTTTCATCTCTCCGCCGACAATTACCTTACAAATAACATCATTGCCTTTGATTTCTAAGATCTCTAGTTTTTTCTTACCATCGTGGAGTAAAATAAAACTACCCTTTTTAACCTCCTTGGGTAGGGGCGCATAATTGACCGACACTCGTGTTTCGTCACCCACAATTTTGTCGGTCGTAATAGTAAATTTCTGACCAGGTTTAAGATAAATAGTTTCTGTCGAAAAGTCACCAATCCGAATCTTTGGTCCACCCAAATCCTGCATAACAGCGGCCGGCAAGCCAGTCTTTTTGATAGCTTTTTTTAGATTGTCTACTTTTTCCTGATGTTCCACAAAATCACCATGGGAAAAATTTAGTCTCATAATATTGAAGCCAGCCAACAACAATTTAGTCAACATTTGTTCCGAAGAGGTGGCGGGCCCAATAGTAGCTACAATCTTTGTCTTTTTCTTGTACATTTTTTAAAAATTAGAAAACTCGGGGGGTGCTACCCCGCCGAGCTGGTTTTAAACCTGCTTGGACTTTTAATTGGTGCTAGTATAGCACTTTAGTTTAGTTTTTCAACCAAGAAAGCCCGGGCCGCCAAAGGCGGCCCGGGCTTTCAAAATACATTTTTAAACTTATTATTTAATCTCGTAACGAAGCACTACTGTCATCACCACCTCGTCTGAGCCAGGCTCTACATTTGCCACCTGCTCTTTAGTCTCGGCCGAGTCCATTGCTACCGCTCCCCCTCGGCCATAGGCCATAGAAACCATGGGCGAATACCCACCATTATCATCGATCGAGATTAGTTTACCCAACCGAAAACCACCAGCTTTGGCCACTTGTTTAGCTTGCTCCTTAGCTCGTTCAATAGCTTCCGCTCGAGCTAAGTTTCTAGCCGCATAAGGATCCTCTAAAGTAAATTGCAAACTAGAAACCGAATTGGCCCCATTTTGCACTACTCCAGATAGAATGCCACCAACCTTGTCAAAATCCCGCACCTTTACCCTTACTGTTTGGCTTACCTGATAACCCTTAATTGTGGGTGGAGGGCACACCCCTCCAGCTCGGCACTGGTAATACTCGTACTGAGGGTTAACATCGTAACCAGAAGTCTTGATGTCTTTTTCTTCTACCCCTTGTGTTTTAACATAAGCAATCGCTTTGTTCATCTTTTCGTTATTCTCTTTTTGCAAATCAGTCAAAGTCCCATTCTTTTGCGTAATAACGCTAAAATAGAACTCGGCAACATCGGGCACCGCCACTGACTTACCCTCACCTTGCACGGTAAAACTTCGACTCCCGGTCGGACTCACCGACTTAGAAAAAGCTTTGGTAAAAACTATAGCCGAACCAGTAGCCACCAACAGTGCGGCAATTGCCACCATCCCTAAAATATTTTTAATTTGTATGTCCATTTGTATTTAAGTTAATTATTTTTACTGACCAGCGTCCAGAAAACAGACCAACGATCAGTTCTGTTCGCTTAACCTTATTCTAACACAATAACTAGCCTTTGTCTTAGATCAAATAAAACCAAATCAAGCCCGCAAGTAGCACCCG
>CAZIIR010000006.1:0-5493 GCA_964539475.1 uncultured Candidatus Saccharibacteria bacterium | reverse complement strand
TTCTTTTTCCACAGGATTTAGTCTGTGTTTAAGTGTTCTTTCAAACCAAATAAGAACCAATCCGCCAACCAGCAAACTAATTGCCACTGTCTCCAGACTAGTAAGAAGAAAATTTTTTACCAAAGGATAAAATAAAAAACCTATTACTGCCGTCGGGATAAAAGCAGCTATTACTTTTTTTGCCAAAAGCCAATCTAACCATAGCTTTTTACCATAGACCAAAAGTACGGCCGCCAAGGCGCCAAGTTGAATAAATATTTCAAAACTAGATAAAAAAGACGACGGTGGAAGTTTGAGCCAAGTCGCCATCACTAGAAGGTGGGCCGTAGAAGAAACCGGAAGAAATTCAGTTAAACCCTCGACCAAACTTAGGATTAGGACCTGAGTAAAATTCATTTCATTGCAAGCAGAACAAAAACAAAAATAATAAGGGCTCCTTGAGACAAAATGCCTAATTCTAATTTGTCCGCCAATTTGTGGCGAGTGTGAAAGCGGTTATGCACCCACTGGATTATAGCTAGTGGTCCAGTACCAATCTTGCCATATAAAAATTGGAGAAAATCGGGAGACATTCCCAATATCGCACCGGCCACTACCACATAACCAGGCAAGGTGGCACCCGTAATCTGCCAAATAAAAATAGCGAGAATAAGGCCTACGGTTGCGTCAATACCAATCCGAAATAAATCGTAAACAAAAGACTTGCCCCAAGACATTTTTACCACCCCGTGGCTTTCCGCCGCTTTATCTAAAGATAATATTTTGTAATCATAGTGTGGCAAAGCGTCTAAAACAAAATGGCTAAAAAAAGCCAAAGTAAGGCCCAAAGCAGGGTGCAACCCCGACCCGGCCACAATCGCTGCCCCAACCACCCCGTGCGTACCTAAAGTCATAATATTTATTTATCCTTAGCGCAGTTATTAAATAACACCACCGAATTATTGTAGGACTGAATAGCTTTTTGAGTCACTCTAATCAGAGTGTTAAATTCCTCAGCTAACTTATTATACTCTCGAGTCTTCTTACTTGCACCAAGAAGAGAGGGGCTCGTCGAATCGAGGTCTTGCTTTAAGGCTCGTAATCGTGGTTCCAATTTATCAATCTTCTCTTTGTTGGCATAAATAGATTTCTTCAGTAACTCACTTGGCGCCGGACACACATTAATCGGTGTACCAAAAATTTGCACCGCCATTCTTGAGCGTCGACCATTATATTCGGCTTCACCTGTCGCTACACCAATATCAAAATAACGACGGGCCAAAATATTGGCTTTGTGGCCCTCGCTTTCCATCCAAGCCTGGACCACGGCTGCATCATTTTTAAACTGTCCCAGCGCCAGGTTTTCTCCCACTACAATATAACCATAACCAATGGTTTGCGCCGCCTCCGCCACACCAGTACCACTCGGAGAAGTGTGGGAAAAATACTGCCGTTTAAACATATCGTCCAATCGAATACGAGCAACTTGGTTTAACTTGGCTGACTCAGTTAAGGCTGGCAAGTCAGCCCTAATCCGCTCTTCATTGGTCGCCGCAATAACGCCCGCGGTCGTTAGGGGGTCACGCAAGTCTGCACCAGCACCACCGGCTAATTGATTGAGCGGGTTGGGTGTAATAACCCGACTTATCATCTGGTCAAGAGGCAAAATAACCTTTTCGGTCAAAGCTACAACTTTGGTGTCAGTCATTAACTTACTTTCATTATTAAAAACCGCCCTCACAATCTCTTGACCTTTCTCTGTTTCTTCTTGATAAGCCCACAAACCAAGACAAAAAATAATCAGCCCAATGCCGACAACTAAATAAACAAAAGATGAAAGTTTAAACTTCATTTCTTCTTAAAAAAGAGGGTCGTAAACTTGTTCAAGGCGAGTAATTTCATCTTTAGTAGCAGTCAGAACGAAAGGGGTAGCCTGAATTTTGTTATCCTGATTTATTGCTCGGTCTAAAGCAGCCGGTGACAAGCGCTGGCGTTTTAGCTTAGAAGAGTTAGATATAAAATAGTAGTAATCAAAACGAGACGGTAAAATATAAGTTTTAATCCCGGTAGGTAGGCCCTGGTCATCATCAGCTTTACAAGTATTTGTTTCGGCACAATATTTGTCCCCTGCCAAATCGGCTACCAAATACCACTGGCCAGCATCTTCATAAACTGAACGCAAAAACACCACCTCTTTGTCTGACCAAGCAGGCGCCGATACTTGGTTCGCCCACAAACCATAACCAAGCACGGCCAAGAGAACACCTCCGCCCAACCATATTTTTTTCGAAGTTTTATATTTACCCATATTCCAGATTATACCTCCTTGTCCTACTGAAACAAAATATGTCTCATGTTATAATCAGAGTAATGCAGGAAAAGCTAATTTCTTTCCTTTCGATCATTGAACCCATTCATTTATGGCTCGTCTTCGTCGGCGTATTAGTTTATACCATCTTAATTAGTGCTGTTTTAATTTACCACTGGCACCAATTCTCAACCCAAAATAAAATCGTGCGCCTAGCCTCTGGTTTATACTTAACAGTGACGGCTATTCTTATTTTTGCTTTGGCCTTTATAATTACTATTATTGAAAATCTATGAAAATCCACGCATTAGAGCCAGGCGAAAAGGTTTTGGCGGAGATTAGGCACCATTGGATATTTTTTAGCTTAGAAGCCGTCTCTTCTTTTATTTTAGCACTCCTACCACCTCTAGTTGTATACGGTGTTCTAAAAATTCAAAATTTAGTCTTTCCCTCGTTTATTATTGGTCTACTACTTTTTGTTTATTTAATCTGGTTATTACTAGTCTGGGTCTATTTTTTTGTCGCCTGGAGTGACTACTATCTCGACGTACTCATAATCACTGACCGCAAAGTTATAGATATAGACCAAAAAGGAATATTTCACCGCGAGGTAGCTAGCTTTCGCTTAGAAAGAATTCAAAATATTGCTATTGAAACTCCAAACTTTTTTTCTACCTTATTTGATTATGGTCACATAAACCTGGAAACCGCCGGGGAAGAAAAGTCGTTTGAAATGATGAATGCTGCCTCCCCTTACCACGCCAAAGATATTATTATGGCGGAATGCGAAAGAATAAAGACCACTCCAGGAAAACTCCCCGCTACCGATGGCTTGTCTTAGATTTGGTTTATAGGTTGTGCTTGTTTAAAGTCTTTGCTAGAATATCAGTCATTATTAGCCGTAGCCGGCCTGGTTAGCCCCAGACCGATTACCCTAAAATAATTTAAATTAAAATGGACGAAGACCAGAAACTGCCTGTTGATGGAGTAGAAGGCGTAGAACCAGAAGTTACTGAGGAGGAAGAGGAAGAAGAAACTGAAGAAGAGGAAGCGGAGGAAGAAGTAATGTAATAAAAATACCCCTGGTCGCTACGCGACCGGGGGTATTTTTATATCTTAAATTTTTTTTCTGCTATAATTTGTTTAAGTGGATTTCTTTTTTATATCGCTATATGGCCTTTCTCAAATTAAATAGCAAAACCAAAAAAAATACTAAAAATGTTCGCGGTCTGCACAACGCTATTTGGGGCGACTTCTCTGATTTACATGGTGACATATCAAAAATATCCGGAGATGTTGACCTCCACCGGATTATCGGCGATCCCTCAAAAATAACTGGTGACATTAGCGGTATATTTGGTGATGTATCTAATATCTCCGGCGATGTTTCCAATATCAAAGGCGACGTCTCTAATATTTTTGGTGATGTATCTAATATCTCCGGCGATGTTTCCGGTCTTGTCGGAAAAGTAACCGCTCTAAAAGGTGATGTCTCTAACATCCGTGGCCAGGCCACCAATGTTAGTGGCAATATGAGCGACCTAGTGGGTAATATTTCTAATATTATAGGTAACGCTACTAATATTACAGGCAATGTCACCAACCTCGTCGGCAACATTAGCCAGCTCTCGGGCAATGTCACCAACCTCCGAGGTAATGTTTCTAACCTTTCCGGCAATGCCACCTTAGCCGAAGGCGATGCCACTGGTCTATCTGGCCCGATCGAAACAGTATCAAGCGAACTAAAAAAGAGTCGCTAGCGACAAGCTAAATAACTAGCCACAATAGCGGCTGTCTCTCCTCTAAGAACCCGTGGCCCCAAAGACACTAGGTGACAGCCACGTTTCTGGGCTAAATTAATTTCCTCCACCGACCAACCACCTTCTGGACCAATAAAAATATTGAGCCTATCCCCAACTGCTTCAAATGCTTTTTGATCGGCCATATCTGGAACATGAAAAAAATAGGTTTCCGTTGGTACCACCAACTCCATCGCCTCCTCTAAACCAATTGGTGGTTTAACAATTGGTACCACCGCCCGACCGGCTTGCTCCACCGCCTCACGTACAATTTTTTCTAGACGGTCAAATTTAATATTTTGTTTTACTGTCCGATCAGTCAAAAGAGGGACTATTTCTATTACCCCACACTCGGTTGCCTTTTGCGCCACCAATTCAAAATTTTCTTTCTTCAGGATGGCACAATACAAAACTACTTTTCTCGGACTTTCACTTTTATTGGTTATGGTTTCTATAATATAGAGTTGAGCTCGGTCACGTTCAAAACCCCTAATCTCCACTTTGGCCTCTTGTCCACTGTTTTGGTCAACCAAAATCACCAAATCTCCTACCGTCAATCTGAGGACACTGCGCCATTGGTGTAAAGTTTCTGCGTCAGTTATTTCTAAACTCTGACCGGCCAAATCATAGTGACCGATAAAGCGGTGTAATTTCATTAGTTAAATATTAAAACTAAAAAACTTTTTAAATTATTGTAGTTCAACCAGAACATCGGCCAAGGCTTTACTGTCTGACCATTTTTTAATCAATTTACCACTCCGGTCAGCTAAAACAAAAGTATTAGGTGTTGTCACGCCATACTTAGTCTTGAGAGCTGGTCTTTCTTCAAAATTAGTCTTAAGTAAAACAATATCTACTGGCAACTTGTCGCGATAGGTCACAAAACTCATATCCAAATCGCGCGACAACTGGTCCCAACCAGCAAAGAAAAAGAAAACTACTCGCGTCCCGGCGGGTGTTGGTAATTTTTCTGGGTCATATTCACTATAGCCATCAGGGCCCATCCCACTAGTTTCTGTTGTACTAGAAGCAGTAGAACTGGCTACCAAAAAACTAGCGGAAGAAGAGGCGGTTTTAATCTTTACTGGTTTGGTCACTTGTTTTGCCCCCAGCTCTTGGGCAATATTTAGAACTTCGGTTAAGTCTGCACTCTGTCGCTCAAAATACCACAAGGCCCCCACCACTAAAACGCCCGCCCCTAGAGCTACCACCAAAGGCACCGAAAAACCAGATTTGTAGTTTAAATTTCTCATTTGAGTAAATTTTTACCAGTCATACTAGCCGGCTGGGGCAGATTGAGCAAAACCAAAATCGTCGGGGCAATATCGGCCAGTGTCCCTTCTTTTACAGTTACATTTTTATCCGTCACAATCGCCGGCACCGGGTTTATAGTGTGCGCGGTGTGCT
>CAZIIR010000005.1:12345-28155 GCA_964539475.1 uncultured Candidatus Saccharibacteria bacterium | reverse complement strand
CTGCTTGGTGTTCGGCTAGCCGTCTGGGTACATCGGTAGTAATACCGGTATACAGCGAGCCGTCATAGCACTCTAAAATATAGACGAAGTACATAATTTTATTATCGTATCATTTTTCTATAGCCTAGTCCCTAACTCTGTCTAGTTCTTTTCTTTTTCCTAAAACTAAGCTATTAATACAATCAGAAACCCCAAAGGAAAGGACGTGTAAGATGGTATCTTTCGAGGAGTTATGTCAAGCAGTTCGTGATCGAAACAAAAAACTAGCCTTAGAGGAGGTGAGAGAATCTTTACAACTGATCGAAGGGCGTTTCGCTGAATATAAGGAAATCACGGAACAGCTCCTGTTGTCTCTGGAGAATAACAGAGAAGAGCTTTTAGCCCCCACCAGAATTAGCCGCGAAACCCATGAGGATCTTGGGTTGCAGTACATGAAGATTGTGAAAGCTTTTCAGCAGTATTCTGTGCCTGATCTTGGACTTAGTGAAGGGCCAGTTTGCTTCGAAAATTATTCCGAAGAGGAAATAAGGAAGATGACCTGTGTTGAACGGTTTGCCGTTATGATTGGTGATGTAACGGCTTGTAATAGCTTGGTTGCCAGGGTAAACCTATGTTTCGGAATTCTTTTTGGGTAATGTCTTTTCATTTTCAAATGCCCCGGCACTTTCGTGTCCGGGGCTTCTTTAGTGTCTAACGCGTTATATTCGTTTATTTTCAGACTACTAATCTGAATGCAAACGATTCGAAATTTGATCTAGTCCTCATAAATTGCACTTATGGTCAAAATATTGCAGAATATGCCTGTATTAGTGCGGTTTGCTAAGTGTATTGTCGGATTAGTCTAAGGGTGGGAATGAAAAGTAAATTTATTGCCGGATCGTCTAAAGGTAGGACATGAGCCTTTGAAGCTCAGTATCTTGGTTCGATTCCAAGTCCGGCAGCTAGGAGTTTTTGCTAAAAAACACCGAGACTGACCGGCTTGGAATCGAACGGGAGTGGGGTCGGGAGAACACCTGGTCTCCCGTGGAGGAAGGCAGAGCGAAGCTCGTTGGAAAACCGTGGGTTTCCAAAGGGTGAGATATCCAAGTCCGGCAGTAACTTTTAGTAGAGTTCCGGACTCCGAGTATCATTAATTCTTTGATTAGTGCTTATGAAATTAGATAAAGCAGAAATCGTCAATTTTAGATCAATTAAAAAAGAGACTGTGTCTTTTGGCCCAGCCTGTCGTGTTCTTGTTGGCATTAACGAATCTGGTAAGTCAAATATCCTGAAGGCTCTACGCCTATTGAGTAATGACTATGATCCATCACGAAAAGATGATGTTAGAGAGAAACTTCCAGAAGAGGATAATATTGATGAGGCGTATGTGAAATTTTATTTTAGACTCGACAAGAGCGAGACGGATGAATTATTTACTGAGGTCTCTGCAAAGATAGCTGCTTCAGCTAGAGATCCTGAAATTGTGTTGCTTGATGGCGTTGAAACAGGGCTTAAAACTTTTTGTAACCAACGAACGGATGTCCGATATCATGTTGACCTTATTAATGAAACAAAAGAATGCAGACATACAGTTTTTTCGTCAGGTATTACTTTAAATGGTGACTGGAAAAAACCATCCAAAGCATGTCCTCCAGAATTTGAGATCGAAGTTAGAGGAAAAAAAGAAAAGTTAAGTTTATATGCTCTTGTAAGAGTAATGGATTTTGCAGACGTACCAATGGAATATCTTGAAGATGTAAAAATTGAAACGCTATTTTCACTGATTGGTAAATGGAGTGATGAAATCATGGAGTCTTATCTAATGGACGCCTTGTTTTGGGAATATGATGAATCAAATTTACTCCCATCAGAAATAGTCATGGATACATTCGCTGCAAAACCAGAAGATTATATCCCTCTAAAGAATATGTTCATTCTTGGTGGGATCGATAATAATAACATAAAGTCAGAAATCGATCGTATTAAAACACTATCGATTAACCAAAAGAAAAACTTTCTCGGCGGTATTGCAAAAAAAACAACTGCTCATTTCCGTTCGGTTTGGAAGGAATATAAGAATATTGAGTTTGAACTCGGACTTGATGGTGAAAAAATTGTTCCAGCAATAAAAGAGAAGAACAGTTTTGATTTTTCTAAGAGAAGTGACGGATTCAAGAGGTTTGTAACATTCTTGCTCATTATCTCTGTAAATGTGAAGACGGACAATCTGAACAATACACTTCTTCTAATTGATGAACCAGACTCAAGTCTTCATCCATCAGGTGCACGATACTTGCGTGATGAGCTTATCCGTATCTCTTTCAAGAACTACGTTCTATATAGTACCCATTCAATTTTTATGATTGATGCAGGGAACATATCACGCCATTACATTGTTAAGAAGTCTAATGAGATCACGACTATTGAAACCGCAAAGGATTCAAATCTTGCTGAAGAAGAGGTAATTTTCAATGCCCTCGGATATTCAGTATTTGAGACACTAAACGAGAAAAATATAATCTTTGAGGGATGGAAAGATAAGAAGCTATTCCTTACCGCTATTGAAAAGGCTACTACTGCCGTCAAAACATCTCTTAAGGATGTTGGTGTTTGTCATGCTAAAGGTGCAAAACATATTAAGGCTATGACTCCGATGATGGAATTAGCAAATCGAAAGTGTGTCATCGTAAGTGACTCTGACAATCCAGCAAAAGAACAACAGAAGCAGTATAAACAAATGAAAGGTTATGGTGATTGGAAGACCTATCAGGATGTGGACAGTTTGCTTGTCGCTATAACTGGAGAAGATTTTGTGAAAAATGCCCATATTGTTAAGCAGGTAAATGCTGCAATTTCAGGATTTAGTCTTCCTGTTTTTGCAGACACAGATCTCACGGTCGATAAAGATAAGCTTAAAACTATTGAAAACTGGCTTAGAACTAATGGTCTCACTGTTGAACAGATCAAAGATGCAGTAGAAAATATTAAAGATCTCATTTTTGACACACTAACTCATAAAGATATTGACGATTGTTACAAAAGTCTTATGGACGGCGTAGCCAATTCGTTCTAGACTAAGAGTAAATTATAAGTGAATAAATATTTCAAAGAGGGTTAAAATGTTAGGATTGAAATATCTAAAAAATCCTTGTGGTGTTTGGTAGGGAAAAGTACAAGACCTAGAGGGGCCCGCTATGAGTTTTTTTTAAAAAACACCAATAAGGTATCTAAAACGGTGATATAATTCCTTAATGAACAAACTACTCATCCTCGGACCCCAATGTTCGGGTAAAACGACGCTTAAAAAATATCTCTCTAAACATCACTCCGACCTGCCGGTGGCAGAAGAAGATGAAATGTTTACCGACTTAAATGGGGGAGAGTACCCGCAGGATATTGAATACAAAGAAAAAACTTTACGGCCTCAACTGGAAGATAAAATCAAACAAGCCGATAATATTATTTTTCTCACGAGCTACTGTAGTCTACCACTTTTAACCGAGCTAAAAAGCAAAGGGTTTAAAGTTGTTCAACTTGTCTTGGAAAAAGATGAATTTCAGCGCCGGAATGAAAAAAGAATGAGAGAAGAGGGCTATGCCGACGCCAATACTTGGGCCAAGGAAGTTTTCGGTTTTCACCAAGAGGTGAGAGATAAAGGTTTGATAGATTTAGAAATTGAAGCCGATCAGCCGATAGAAATAGTGGCACAAAAACTAGTAAACTTTTTAGAAAATTAATTATTCCGGATTTGCTATTATACTCCTATGGAAAAACCTGAAGCCGACCTCTCTCACGAACAAATCTTACCCTACAACCCCGAGTGGGTTGGTTTATATGAAGCGGAGGTGTCAAAGCTAAAAGAAGTCTTTGGAGCCGATTTACTTGGTGTTGAGCATATTGGTAGCACGGCTGTACCTGACTTGCCAGCAAAACCGATTATCGACCTAATGGTTTTGATTGATAGTTATAAAAATGCGGAAAAGTATATTCCTAAATTAGAGAAGATTGGTTATCCTTTCGACCCTACTCGTCATACCGACACATCGACTGAGCGACATATGTTCCGCAAAGGCAACCCAACACAATACCACCTTTCTATCGCCTATGCCGACCGAGGAAGTTTTTGGCCACGCCAACTAGCTTTTAGAGACTATCTCCGCGCTCACCCAGAGGAAAGAGACCGGTATGCGGAATTAAAACAGAAACTTATGGCCGAAGACCCAACCGGTATGAATTCATATATCGGTGGAAAAACTGACCTTATCAACGAAATACTCGACCAGTCTGGCTTTGTCCGTTGGAAACCTACAAACTAGCGACTATTAAACAATTTTTATGCTCACCCCCCTTCCTTTTTCCATCTATTTAAGTTAGTAATAAATCTGGAAATTTACCCTAGAGAAAGGACGGGAGGGCTATGAAAAAATTGACGTTCGAAGAGTGGCTAATCCAAGAACTGAAAACAAACCACGCGCAGACTGACGCTTTCAAAGATTTCGTCGCGTGGGCCAAAGAAAACAGGGATGAAGCGGCGACTGCATTCTTGCCAAAGCTGGAGGACTTCTCGACTGGTTACATCATGGAAACTGGTCAGGTGCACTGCTGTAACAATACACCTGAGATGTCCCGACAGATTCTGGACAAAATTATTGAGGAATTTGGTTGAGAGTTCAGACCCAGGGCGCGCTCCGCGCGCCCTGGGTCTGTTTTAATATAAGGTATCTAAAACGGTGATATAATTTCCTCATGCTCACCCCCGAACAAGAACAATGGCTAGACTCGCTGTCGGACCGCGTAGTAACGATTGTGCCTTACGACCCGCGAGCCGAAGAGCTTTTTAAGATTGTAAAAGAAAAGATTGTCGCGGTTTTAGGGACGGAGGCTAAAGTTGAACATGGCGGGTCCACGCTATTTCAGATGCCCGGCCAAGATGAAATAGACGTGGCGATTGTGGCTGACAAAGAAATGTTTCCTGAATATATTGAAAAACTGGAGCCAGTATTCGGCCCGGTGCGTTCGCTCTACCCCGACCGCGCGCGGTTTGAAGTAAAAGAACAAGGGAAAAAGATTGACCTAAAACTCGTTGACCAAAATCACATCAATTATATTGAAGGTAAAATATTGGAAGACTATATTATGGCCCACCCCGAAGCGCTGGAGCGTTACCGTGTGTTGAAAGAAGAATCCGACGGGCTAACTCTCAAGGAATACTACCGCCGGAAAATATTGTTTAACAATGACATTTTGGCGAAAGCCCAAAAATAAAAATTCTCGGTTTTGCTTTTTAAAAATTAAATTAACCTTCAATTCAATTTAGTAAGTAATATGTCGGAGTTTGTGATTTGTCTTGACAACTTGAGTATATATGTTAGCTAATATAGCAGAACTTTGGCGATAAACAGCAGGAACTCTCGGAAAGGAGAAACTTATGCCCCAGGTCTTTGTCGATAATACCAAACCAATGGTGGACCCAAACTTCCCCCTCAGGTGGTGTTTGTGTCCAGGAGAACTGGAGGAACTTCGCAAGAAGAAGGCCCAGAACATCTATCTGGTCATCTCCATCGTCTGGGGCGGTCGAGAAGTAGATCGACTCCTCTATCCGATTGACCAGGTGATGGCCTACATCAATCTGCGCCGTGCCGGCACCCACACGCTGAATGCCTTTGTGGTGTTTTGTGAGGATGATTCCGGTCATATCAGTGAAAACTGGTGCTCCGGAAAGAGCTATATCAAAAAAGGGCTGGGCTCGAAAAACGGCCATGGCCAACCGGACCACAACCTCTACGACGGGAATGGAGACTTAAACCTCGAAAATATTTCCTGCTTTGAGGGGGGTATCGGTTGGCTACTGGAAACCAGCTCTGTTGACATAGTTGTCAACGAAGAGTTCTTCGCACCAGAGCCACCGGCCTGGGAACAACGCTGGGTCAACATGTTCTTTTCTCGAGGCCCTGTGGACCAGTGCGCCTACCGCCGCCGCCGTATCTTCGCCTACACGATTCAGCCCTTCGTGGTGTTTGTCATGTGGGCGTGGTTCGTCTTTACCCGTACCACAGTACTCCTCATTAGCATCTTCCTCATGCGGCGTCACTGGGATATTGCACCCATTCTCACACCATGGGAGTACCGCTTTAAAGACGTCTGGGACCCGCCGAGCTGTGACTATTGGTCCTTCAGAAACGACATCGTCTTTACCGACAAAGACGGCAAAGAGCGGTCATTTTGGTTTGTCCTCTTTCATCCGGTATTGTGGGTCTGTGTGGCGACACTAGCCGCATTTGTCTACTTTATCGCCTGGCCGATGATAATGATGAAGTTGGCGCCGGTGGTATGGGAGATACGCTATTACCTTATGGGTTTTATTACCACCTTCGGCGTCTACGGTCTGTTCTATCTCAAACGGCGACTAAACCCGGCCCTGTACAAAATAAGGGACGAGGAGAAGGAAAGGAAGGCAGAACAGCGTCGCCTCAAGCGCCAAGACGAGTACTACACCATCTCGCTCTCGGAACTGAGCTGTGAACACGGGAGACAACTACCGGTGAAAATGTCGGCATTGCCTCCCAGCCGCAAAACGCTCAGACTGCGTTTCTACGCAGTGAAAAATGCAGTCTGTCGACCGTTTTCCCTGAAATGAACTGTGTTTGATTTTGTACCCGCCGTCCGGTTTACCGGACGGCGGCTTTTTTAACTTTTATTTCAATCCTGGACTACTCAAAAGCCTAATCTCCAGCTCGCAATGCTTCAAAGTTACAACCAGTAGATGCTTTACGAACAGAGTAAATGAAATTTTTAGAGTAGATATTTGTATTATATATATTAAGATTAAAAATTAAATTATCTATATTATGACGAAACCATATATTCCCGCCATACTTTCCTTGGGCCTAATCCTCTTAGCGAGTGCTACTTTTGGGTATATAAAAATGAAAGACGCGGGTACTATTGCTGACAATAATATATCGCCAACGACTACTGATAGTTACGACCTAGTCGATGAGACACCAGTCGAAGTCGAAGTGGTGGTAGAAAAACCGGTAACCACTCCCGAGCCGGTAGTGCCGACCCCAATTCCGACTCCAAAACCTCCAGTGGGTACACCCGAAAAACCAGTAGTCAGTGGCTATACCTTGGCCGACGTTTCGGCTCACAATAGTAAAACTTCTTGTTGGACGGCGATTGAAGGTAGGGTGTATGATATCACTAAGTATATAAACCAACACCCCGGTGGCTCGGCTGTTTTGAGGGGCTGTGGCGTAGACGGAACGAGAATTTTCAATAACGTGGGGGCACACCGTGGCACTATTGCCGGGCTTGACCAATATGTTATTGGACCGCTGATTTAATGAATCGAAAAATATTATATTTAGTCTTGGTTTTAAATTTTGCCATAGCGGTTTTTTTCTGGTGGTTAGGTTCTAATGGTTTACTGACTTCTGGCGGTCTAGGTGCACTAAAAGCTTTTGGTCGGTTGTTTGGGGTATTGGGGCAATTATTGATTCTATTAGAGCTGGGGTTAGTCAGCCGGATGCCGTTTATAGAAAAAGCGTTTAGTTTTGACCAGCGAGTAAAGCTACACCGCTGGGTTGGCTATGGCATTTTAACCAGTTTTGTTTTGCATCCACTTTTACTTAGTCTTGGCTACGACAGTGGTGGGGGAGCAGTAAATCAATTTACTAATTTTATTTTAAATTGGCCCGATGTTTTCAACGCTCTGATTTCCGTCGTGATATTTGCGGTGGTAATAGTTATTTCGGTGCCAATCGTGCGTCGTCGGCTTCGCTATGACACTTGGTATTTTATGCATCTTTTGATGTACGTAGCGATTTTTATGTCTTTTGGTCACGAAACCAACTCGGGCGATTTTGTGACCGGTCTGGGGCTGTATTATTGGGTGGCACTCAATTTTATCGTCATTGGCCTGTTTTTGGCTTATCGTTTACTACGCCCCATATATCTTTTTTATAAATATCGTTTTGTGGTGGACGAAGTGGTGGTGGAGGGGCCCAATATTTGGTCGGTATATGTTAGGGGTCGTGATTTGAATAATTTTTCATACGAAGCGGGCCAATTTGCTAGCCTAATATTTTTGGCAAAAGATTTGTGGTATCACCACCCATTTTCTTTTTCTTTACCACCCGGGGGAAATAGGTTGCGGTTTACTATAAAAGCGCTGGGCGATTTTACGGCTCAAACCTCTGTACTAAAAACGGGCACTAAGGTTTTGATTGACGGTCCCTTTGGACATTTTACGCCGGTTAGAGAACCGGACAGTAAATACTTGTTGGTGGCGGCCGGGATTGGTGTTACGCCTATACGGGCTTTGTTGGAAAAACTAAAAGAGGGTCAGAAAGATGTAAAATTTATTTATGGCGCCAAAACAGAAGCGGACCTTGCTCTAAAAAAAGAAATCGACCAGCTTGGTGTGACGGGTGAATATGTTTTGTCTCAAGAAACCAAGCCTGGTTTTGGACAAGGGGTAATTGATTTGCTTAAAATTCAAAATCTGGCGCCCGACTTTATCGAGCGCCATATTTATATTTGTGGGCCGTGGGCCATGATTAAGAGCTTGCGTCAGAGTTTGGTGGGAGCAGGTGTCCCGTCTAGACAAATTCACTTTGAAGAGTTTAGTTTTTAATTTTTATTTAAACAATGAAGACTATATTGGTAAATGACAAAATGCAGAGAGGTTACAGTTATAAACTAGTGGCACCGGTGGGGCGCCGTTTTGACCCTGAATTTAAACCAGATTTTAGCCCCAAAGAAATGCTGGAATTGGGAGTTTTTGGTGGCCGGTATATGCGCGACTGTCAGGCGGAATTTCCTAAAACCTGGTTTAAGCAGGCCAAGTTTTATCCGGAAGGTAAGCCGGGGCATGATAAAAAACTAAATTATTTTGGAGTCGATGCTTCGCAACCTTTGGCGGTTTGGCAAAAGAAAGGGTGGATATATAAAGACGATCCCCGAGGGTGGTTTCAGTGGTATTGTCGGTACTATCTGGGACGGAGAATTCCTGAAGAAGATGAAAAACAAATAAAAAGGTGGAAAGCTATACAGCGACACGCTTCGCAAATTAGAAAAAACTGTCGGCCGGGAGATGGGCTGTGTCGCCCGCGTCAGCGCCAAGCCCTTTTGCACTGGGCCTATGATAGTCGTAAAATTTGATTGCTTATTATGTTATATTTAATCTATGTCTGAAAATATAAAAAATACCATTGCTCCCGGTTTAGTAACAACCGCTTTTGAGCTGGAAAACTATAAGGTAGTAAAAAATTTGGGTATATCTCGAGGAATTGTCGTACGTTCGCGCTCGATTATTGGTTCGATTGGGGCTGGCCTGCAAACTATTTTGGGTGGCAATATTTCGTTGTTTACTCGGCTATGTGAACAAACGCGGGCCGATGCTTTTGAGCTGATGCTTCAGCACGCTAGCGAGATGGGTGCCAATGCGGTGATTGGCTTTCGCTACGATGCGACCGAGATTATGCAAGGTGTGACGGAAGTTTTGGCCTATGGTACGGCGGTAGTGGTGGAGCGAAAGTAAATTTTAAATTAAAGTCTGGTTATTTGCTCTTGACGGTTTTTTCCGCTAAGGTGTCGTTAGTGTTTATTTGTTGAACTTTGTAAAAACCAACAAACTGGGAGGATAGGCTTGTGATAAAACTTAGTAATGGACACGAGATCGATTATGTCGTGGCCAGCGGTGCCTTGGCTTTTAGCGGGCGTGGCTGGTGGTGGGAACGGCCACTGGTGTGGCTGGGTCTCATTAAACCCGAATTCTTCACTGTTTTTATCAAGACGCTGACTTATGAGCCACGTCTGGGAAACTTGTGTTGGTGGAAGCCGTGGACCTGGTTGCCGTTTAGCCCGTGGAGTTGTGTACGACTACTGCCGGGTGGAGCGGTCAACAAGGTTGGCTTAACCAACAATGGGATCGACTGGTGGTGTCAGAAAGTGGCACCTCGTCTCGATTTTCACAAATTTCCTTTGGCTGGGTCGATATTTGGTGATGAGGATGAACTGGTCAGAATGGCCAGGATGCTCAACCATTTTGATCTGGTCGCCCTAGGGGTCAATGGCTCCTGCCCGAATGTTCTTCATCTAGAACAGGCTGAGATAATAATCAACTGCGTGAAGGCGGTGAAATCTGTTTCGCGTCACCCGCTTATCGTCAAGGTTTCGGTGGACCAAGACTACTTGGCGATTGCTCATGGTTTGAAAGGAGTAGCAGAAGCGATTGAGCTCAACAGTGTGCCGTGGAAAACAGCTTTTCCGGATGGACAGCGTAGTCCTTTGAGCTGGCTGGAAAGAAAAGTTGGCGGTGGTGGTGGAGGTGTTTCCGGCAAACCGGCGCAGTATCACAACTGGGCGGCCGTCGAAGCTCTCGCCAAACAAGGGTCGCTTCCGGTGATTGGTCCCAGCGTCATGGAATTCGAAGACATGGAAAAGCTCAGGAGGCTCGGTGCTGAAGCAATAAGTTTCGGTGCTGTTCACCTGCGCACGCCATGGAAACCAACCTCGTTTGTAACGAGGGAAATGAGGAGGAGATAAGATGCAGTCAATGAGGGAAATATTGGAGCAGGTCACTGGCGAGGTGCAGAAAATAAATATACGGCGCTTCTTTGAGCGTCACCTTCACATCCGCTTTGGCGAGATGATGAAGACAGTCCTTCGGTGTACACTCAGGCAACAGGCGACCGGAGCGGTCATTATGCCGAACCTCGCAGATCCAATATCTACGATTGAGAAAGCGAAAGCCTATCGTGACCAGATTAATGAGGTGATAAGCGACTTTTTTATGAGTCGCATACCCTTCATCGATAACTGGGAAGACCAGTTTATTCCCTGTATGACACTCTATTTGACGGATCACACCGATCCCAAAGAAGTCGTACAAGGTTTTAAAGAAGGTCACTGGCGGGCAGTGAAGCTCTACATGGCCGATCAACAAGGCCAGGGTGGAACGACTGGTTCGGCTCATGGCGTCAAGAATTTACGTGGCCGCTACTCTGTGTTCGAAGCGATGGAGTGCGAAGGAATTCCCTTGCTCGGCCACTTTGAAGCGGTCGAGGAAGATGTCGACGAATTCGATCGCGAGATTGTGTCCGTCGAGCGTGACCTGGAGCCAATTCTGAAGTCCTTTCCGGGACTGCCGGTGGTTTTCGAACATATCACCGATGGTCGGGCCGCCGATTTTGTCGCGCAAGCGCCATACAACATCCAGGCGACAGTCACACCCCAACACCTGATGTTAAACCGTAACGCCCTGTTTAAGGGTGGGCTGAATCCGCTTCACTGGTGCAAGCCAGTACTGAAGCGGGAAGACCACCGCCTGCGGGTGAGGCGCTATGTGACCTCTGGTCATAGACGCTTCGGAGCCGGCACCGACTCGGCACCGCATGATGAGAGTGCTAAGTCGCGCTGTTGTGGTTGTGCGGCGGGTATTTTCACGGCCCCGGCAGCGGTGGAGATGTATACCACAGTCTTTGACGAAGACAAGGCATTACAACATCTCAGCCCCTTTCTCTCAGAAAACTTCCTTGGTCTCTATGGTATGGAAGTAAGTAAGGAGCTGATGACCCTGGTGCGTGAGCCCCTGGTTATTCCGGAGAAAGTTGGTTCGGTCCGTGTTTTAAATGGCGGCCAGACCCTCCCTTGGAAACTTGTTGGTTAAACCTTGACCCAGCCCCGGCGCGCTAGCGCCGGGGCTGATTTTTATTTTAAAATTTTGTGTTATTATTTTAATCAGTTCGTTTACTAGTTCATTGGAGAACACCAGGAAGGAGGAGTTCTATGTTCTGGCCTTTGTTTCTATTTTGGTTCCCAGAGGAGGAGGTGGTGAACCACTACTTCAAGGCAGTGCGGGATGCGGTCCGAGTCAAGTACAGTGTCGCCTATCAGTATCACCCAAAAGAGAGGAGGAAGATTCGGTATCTTTATGTTTTCTGGCGCGCGGGGGTCTGGGAGAAAGTCTTGCTGAGTAGGGGGTATGAACCAATCCCTGCCGAGTCTTTAATTGACTTTGGGCATCATCGGACACCCTTGCCTGAAGTGATGAAAAAGGAGGTCAAAAGAACCTTGGCTTGAATTTTGTTGGAGAGTTGTTTGAAGCGACCGCCGCGGCTGGTCGCTTTTAATTTGGGGTAAGAAACTTATATCCCCAGCGTCTCTTATAAGTGAAGTCAGAAATCTAAATTATTTTTAATCAATATAAAAATATGAAAACTATTTTACACCACAAAAAAAATATAATATCGGTTTTGCGTGACATTTTGGGACTAGATGATGGTGGCTATGGGAGCGAGCCAACCTATATTTACCGGGAAAAGGAACGCCTACACAATGCCCTTATGGTCTATGGTTTGATAGATTAGTCTCTCTCGAGCTACTCTTTTTGGTTTGCCTGTGAGCAAAAAACCCAGTATGATGGCCGTTATGAAAGAAGAGATGGTTGTTATCCTTTTCTATAAATTTATTAATATTGCTGATCCAGACGAGTTACGAAATCAGCAAAAACACCTAGCGGAGAGGCTAGGGCTAAAGGGGCGTGCCCTAATTGCTGAAGAAGGTATCAATGCTACTTTTGAGGGCCCTCGTGAGGCGATAGAAGCCTATAAAAAAGAATTACAAACTGACCCTCGTTTTAGTGATGTAAAATTTAAAGAAAGTGTCGGCAATGGTGTTGCTTTTCCTAAACTTAAAATAAAAGTTCGTCCGGAAATTGTCACCCTAGGAGCAGGGACTTTTGATGTGGAGACTGAGACTGCTACCAACTTGCCGGCAGAAGAACTAGAGCGGTGGTATGAAGAAAATGAAGATTTTGTCGTGCTTGATTTACGCAACGACTATGAAATAGCCTCGGGGCAGTTTGAAAAAACAATAGACCCAGGGTTGGCCAACTTTCGTGATTTACCGACCAAAATTTCCGATCTCGGAGATTTAAAAAATAAAAAAGTGGTGGCGGTGTGTACAGGTGGTATTCGTTGTGAAAAAGCGACCTGTTTGTTGCGTCGAGAAGGTTTTAAAGATATTTACCAGTTGCAAGACGGTATTCATACCTATATGGCCAAATTTCCTAGTCGGCACTTTAAAGGTACGCTATTTGTGTTTGATAATCGAATGACAACGCCAGTGGTGGAAGTCACTAAGCGACAGGTAATTGGACGATGTTCTTTTTGTGACGAAAATACTGAAAATTATGCCAACGATGATTCAGTGCGCCCGTCTCGAAAAATACTTTGTTGTGATAATTGTTTTGAAAATAATAAGGATAGACTAAGGGCGGCAGTGGAAGAAAAATTTGTCGTACCAAACTTGTTGTTGTAATATTTAACCATGAACGAGAGACCAGAAAAGAGTAAAGACGAAGATGTGGTAGCAAAACCAGGTTTGTCTGCTGAGGATTTTAATTTGGTGGCAAAAAAGTTTGCCGAATTCGCTGGTCAGCGGGAAGATTTACAAAATGAAGGTATTAAACGATTGGCTACGGACATGGCCTTAGATGAGCTTGGTATAAAGGTGGCTGAAGACGAAGAGCTGTTAGATGAATTAAAGCTAGAAGACCCTGAGGGTTATGAAGCTGAGAAGGGTTAAAAAGGCTTGATCTAAAATCCCCCAGTTTCCGCAAAGCGGAAACTGGGGGATTTTTGTGTATAATTTGCAGATGCAAAGTAAGATACCAGAAGTAGTCATAATCGGAGCTGGTTTTGGCGGAGTATATACCGCTAGACATTTAGCTCGCCTAGCTAAGGCTGGCCAAATAAAACTTACCATTATTAGCCGAGAGGGTTATTTTCTATTTACGCCTCTTTTGCATGAGGTGGCCACTGGCGGTCTTTCGCCTCGTTCAATTGTTGAACCTCTAGCAGAAATATTTAGAGGTAATAATTTTGATGTTGTTAAAGCGGAGGTTAGAGAAGTTGATTTTGAACAGCAGTTGGTAAAAGTGGATAGTAATTCTTATTCTTATGATTATTTAGTTTTGGCGACCGGTGGTGAAAATAATTTTTATGGTATCCCGGGATTAGCGGAAAACACTATTGGTTTAAAAACTCTAAGTGATGCTGTTTATTTACGCAACACGATAATTTCGTTTATAAAAGGCGGCAAAAAAGATCTAGTATTTACCGTGATTGGTGGTGGGGCCACCGGAGTAGAACTAGTAGCCGAGTTGATAGAGTTAGTCAAAGAGGCTGGTCGAGAGTTTGATACTACAAACATAAAGGTGTGTCTAATCGCCGGGGGCGATAATCTTATACCCCAATTTCCACAAAAAGTAAGACAGGTTGCTACTAATATCCTGCGTCAAAAAGGGGTAGAAATTATTTTTAAGCAAAAAGTAGTCGAAATGGATAATAATACAATTATTTTAGACGACGATTCGCGGTTGTGGTCAGACCTTACTGTTTGGACGGGCGGTATAAAACCAGCTTCGACTCAGTTTTCTTCTTTGTCTAAAAATGAAGGTGGGCGGATTTTAACCAATAATTTTCTCCATTTAAATAATAGGCCAGAGGTCTATATCTTAGGTGATGTTTCAGTTATAGACGAATCGCCTCTGCCAATGCTTGCTCAGGTGGCGGTACAACAGGGTTTGTTGGTGGCTAAAAATATAGCCGCTAATATTAGAGGAGTAAAACCTAAACCCTTTGTCTACCATTCAAAAGGTATTCTTTTGTCTCTTGGTCATGGTAAAGCGGTGGGCTATTTAGGGGGACTGGTTTTTAGTGGGTGGTTTATGTGGTGGCTGTGGCGAACTGTTTATCTTTTTAATTTTATATCACCTCGGAAACGTTTACGGATAGCTAGTGAGTGGACAATAAACCTTTTTTATCCTCGCGATATTAGTTGTTTGGAAAATATCTAATAATAGGATTATGGAACCTTTACCAGCGCGACTACGCCCTAAAAAACTAACCGAGTTTGTTGGCCAGGCTCACTTGGTGGGACCCGGCAAGCCTTTGCGGGTGGCTATTGAAACAAAGCATATCTTTTCTTTTATTTTGTGGGGTCCACCCGGGGTGGGCAAAACCACTCTGGCTCGTATTTATGCCGAGGCGGTAGGTTTGCCAATGTATGAGCTGTCTGCAGTTTCGGCCGGAAAAGACGATATTAAGAAAGTATTGGCCGGGGTTTTTGAGGGCCCGGTGATTTTGTTTTTAGACGAAATCCATCGCTTTAATAAAGCCCAACAGGATTTTCTCTTACCTTATGTAGAGAAAGGTAAACTGGTTTTGATTGGAGCCACCACCGAGAATCCTAGTTTTGAAGTTATTCCAGCTTTGTTGTCTCGAGCACGAGTCTTTGTTTTAGAAACTTTAAAAGAGGATGAAATAAAGGCTATTATTAGGCGGTCTAAAATAAAACTCAACAAGTCGGCGGTGGAGTGGCTAGTCCAAATGGCCGGTGGGGATGCCCGGCAAGCCCTGTCAATGTTAGAAAATACGCAACATCTTTATGGTGAAGTAAGCAAAGACGCTCTCGTTGAAACTCTCCAAGACAAATATCTACGTTACGATAAAAAAGGAGAAGAACATTACAATACCATTAGCGCTTTTATTAAAAGTATGAGGTCGGGGAATGCTGACGCCGCTTTATATTACTTAGCTCGCATGATTGAGGCCGGAGAAGACCCAAAGTTCATTGCCCGTCGGATGGTTATTTTTGCTTCCGAAGATATTGGCCTAGCTCAGCCGACGGCGCTCGTTGTGGCCAACGAAGTTTTTCGAGCAGTAGAGACTATCGGTATGCCCGAGGCGGGTATTAATCTTGCCCACGGGGTAGCCTATTTAGCCCAAGCTCCAAAAGATCGGGCGGTTTATGATGGATTAT
>CAZIIR010000005.1:0-12245 GCA_964539475.1 uncultured Candidatus Saccharibacteria bacterium | reverse complement strand
GGGGTAGCCTATTTAGCCCAAGCTCCAAAAGATCGGGCGGTTTATGATGGATTATTGGCAGCGATCTCTGATGTAAAAAAGTTTGGCAATTTGCCTATTCCTAAAAAAATTCTCAATGCCCCGACTAAACTAATGAAAGACTTGGGCTATGGTGATGGTTATGAAAAATATAATGCTGTCGATCTATTGCCTGACAAGTTGTCAAATCGTGTATATTTAAAAAAATCTAATACTGACTTAAAGAAAAAGAAATCCCAATAACAAAAGACCAGGCCTGGGGCCTGGTCTTTTGTTATAACTAAATATTGAAACTAGCCTATTTTACAGGATTTACACCGGCAACCCATAAGTGAGTAGACCGCCGATAGGCCCACTAAGACATATACAATAGCTTCAAGAGTTGACCATCGGCCGAAAATACGTTCGACGAGGTTCCAGTTGCTACCAAGGAGCATTCCTAGGCCATAGAACCCCCAGTTAAGGGCGCCAATTATGACCAGAAACCAGGCTACTGAGGCAGCAGAGCATTTTTTAAGCACAATTTTGAAAGGTTGAAATAATAAATGATCGACCTTTTTAAACTATGTGTTATATTGTACTCCTTGTCAGGATTATTAGAAAATTAGTTTTACCCACAGTATGTCAAAATCATTAATTACAACCATAGTTGTTCTGATTATTATCGTTTTAGGTGGTATTTGGCTGATGTCAAAAAATACCTCCACGACTGGGCTAGATACGGAAAACGCTTCTTCAACGGAAGAGAACTTAACCAAGGGAGTGCCGGCTGATGGAACTTATGACTTATCAACTGCTGACTCTAAAGTTGAATGGATTGGAACAAAGACTCTAATTACCGATTATAAAGACGTTGGTACTATTGACCTACAAAGTGGTTCTTTTGCTGTTGTTAATGGTCAGGTAGCCTCGGGAACAATTGTCTTCAATATGAAAACAATTACGGGTACCGAAACCTCTAACAAAGAGGCACCAGTTTCTAGTTTAAGTAAACATCTTCAGTCGGCCGACTTTTTTGATGTGGCCAAATATCCGACGGCGACTTTTAGTGTAACTGGAGCAGAAGCGGTTGGTGGTACGGACGGAGCTTTTATGTTAACTGGCTCACTGGATTTAAAAGGAATAAAGAATGAAATTCAGTTTCCTGTTGAATTTAGTAAATTGGCCGATGGGCGAACAATGGTCGCGGGTTCATTTAAGATTGACCGAACAAAGTGGGGTCTAAAATACGGTTCAGGTCAATTCTTTAAAGATTTAGGAGACAAAGTGATTGGTGATGAGGTGGATGTAAGGTTTGAGGCTGTAGCCGAGATGAAGTAATAAAGCAATTTTAAAAAAGACCAGGGTGGCCGAAGGCCACCCTGGTCTTTTTTAAATCAGTGGACAACTGATTTTTATTTTTTTTGAGCGTGATATAATACCCGTATGGCAGAGATCATTTCAGCACCAATTTTTATTTTAATTAGCGGTCTAGCCCAGATTCTAATTGTTATCTTTGCGGCGATTATTTTCGCTTATGGGGTAATCATTGCTCGCAACATTAGCGAGATGACCAAGATTGTCAAAAAGGAAGTCGACAGTATTGCGAGCGATTTAGAGGGGGCAAGGGATGATATTAAAAATGGAGTAGAGTTGACTAAAAAAAGAATTGGGATGCTGGTCGGAGCTTTGTCTGTCCAACGGGCCTTGAGTCTGGTAATGAATGGAGTTAGTCGGGTAAAAAAAGAAAAAGCCCGAATCAAAAAACGCCAGACCAAGAAAAAGAACCCGACGGTTTAATAGTTAAATTTAAGCAAATTATTTATGGCAGCAAATTCAAAAAAGACAGCAGGACAAAATGATTCAGTTTTAGGGGCTAGTCTAGCAGTGGGTGTAGGATTGGTAGCAGCCGCCGCTGGGGGATATTTTCTCTATGGGCCAAATGGAAAATCTAACCGTAAAAAAATTCGTTCTTGGGCAATAAAAGCGAGAGGCGAAGTTTTGCATGAGTTAGAAAAGATGAAAGATGTAACTGCTGACAAGTACACCGAAACTGTGGAAAAAGTAATGGCTAAATATGGAAAGATTAAGGGTGTTAGTGCTGAAGAGGTGATGGAATTGGGAACTGAACTTAAAAAATATTGGAAAAAGATATCGGCTGATTTGAAAAAAACTACCGGTACCAAGAAAAAGGTTGTTAAAGCCAAAAAAGCTGTAGCTGGTAAAAAATAAAAAGAGAAAACCCCGGGCGCCAAGGTGCGCCCGGGGTTTTCTGTACCATATGCTAACCACTATCGACAATTTATTAGTTGAGGCTGTTATAAACTTACGGAGCGGTTGGTTGACTGACTTTTTTCTAGGAGCTAGTTCCTGGGGCGACCCCCGATCGGTAGCGTTTATTTTAGTGGTGGTTATTTTTGTTTTTACTCTTACTAGACGCTATTTTGAAGCCCTAGTTATTTTACTTGGTACATTATTGGCTTGGTCTTCTCAATATCTTCTTAAAATAGTTATCGCCCGAGCCCGTCCAGATGGACCAAATTTACTAGTAGAGGTGACCGGCTACTCTTTTCCTAGTGGCCACGCGGCTGTTACTACCACCTTACTCTTATTAATTGGACACTATCTCTGTCAAATTAAAATTATCCAACCCTATCGTTCTTTGGTTTATTTGCTGGCCATATTTCTTTCCCTAGTTGTGGCTTTTTCGCGTGTTTATTTGGGGGCACATTGGCCTTCAGATATTATAGCTGGTTATATATTAGGTATAGTAATTTGGGGGCTATTTGTTTGGCTTTTTCCAAAAGTCGGACTAAAATCAAAATCATAATGAAAAAAAATATATTCAGTTTAGTGGCCCGCCCTCTTTTGAAGGAGTATCGGACTGATCGGGTAGTACTCTATGCGGCTGCTTCTTCCTATTACGCTATTTTTTCTTTGGCCCCTATTATTGTTATGGTTTCCCTTACATATACTTTCGTTTTAGGAAAAACAGCGGCGAATAATATTATTTTTGTTACAATCTATCGTTTTTTTGGTGAAGTCGGAGTTAATTTTTATGAAAACGCTACCTTAGCTTCAAGCGAAAAAGCTTTTGGTTTGATTGCTGGTATTGCTCTGGTTTTGTTTATTTATGGGGTTACGCGTTTATCCGCCTCGGTGCATTCTGCTTTTGCTGATATTTTTAATTTTGAGATTGAAGGTCAGTCAATCATTAGGCGGGCGGTCAAAAAACAAATCTGGTCTTTGTTTTATCTTATTCTTTTGTTGCTCTTTATTCTTTTTTTAGCATTTGGTAATATTGCCGTCAGTCTATTTGGGCCTTATTTGGCTAACTTACTTTTTTTTGCGTCCGCTGGAAGTGGGGTAGTGATTGGTAATTTCTTAGTAACTTTACTGTGTGCAATTATTATTTTGACTTTTATGTACCGTTTAGTATCGGATAGACGCATAAGCTGGCGGGGAGCCTTGGTAGGGGCTAGTGGTGGGGCCACCTTGTTTGCCTTAGTGGCTACTTTGTTTGGTCTCTATGTTTCCCATAGTGTTATTATTCCCTTGTACGGTGCTGGAAGTTTTATAGTAGCCTTGGTGCTATGGGTCTATTATTCCTTGCAAAGTATGTTTTTAGGGGCAGAATTAGCTAAGGTTTACGAGTGTCAGTTTCCTCACCACCGGCAAAAAGTGTGCCTATAAAATTAATCTTCGAGGTGATATAATTTAACTTATGGATAATAATCTAATCAAAAGTCAAAGTCTCCAACTTTATTTCTTCGCGGCCCTGTTTTTTTTCGCCACCTTTTTAGCGTCAATGGTCTTGTGGCCCTTTTTTAACAGTATTGCTATTGCTTTTGTTTTGGCGATTGTTTTTAAGCCTATTTTTTATTATTTTCAGTCAGATTTAAAGTTTTCCAAGACGTGGGCTTCCGTTTTTAGTGTGGTTATTGTTTTGGCGGTTATTATACTGCCTTTGTCTATTCTCTTTACTCAAATTCTAAGTGAAGCAAGGGAGGTTTCGACTTATTTGGTAAGTACCAACTCGACTTCTTATATTACAAATGTGGCGCTTCAGTTTCAAACCTATATCAGTAAATTTGTACCAGGATATGAGTTTGATATACAAGTTTATGCCCAGAGTATTTCATCGGGAATATTAAAAACCGCCTTACAAAACTGGAGTATTATTACCTCGGGCACTTTGTCGGTATTACGTGGGTTCTTTTCCTTTTTAATATCAATCGTTACTTTGTTCTTCATCTTTCGAGATGGGTCTATTTTGAGAAAAAATATCATTCGCTACAGCCCCTTGTCGGAAAATTTGGACCGTAAAATTATGGGCAAATTAGAAGATACTATTACTTCGGTAATCCGGGGTTCGTTTGCTGTAGCCCTAATCCAGGGTCTCTTGGCCGGGTTAGGGGTATTTGCTTTTGGTGTCCCCAATCCAGCTTTGTGGGGGGTAGCGGCGGCCATGGGGGCCCTAATCCCAGGTGTTGGTACTGCTATTGTTATGATACCGATTGTTATTTATCTATTTTTTACTTCCAGCCTTCTGGTGACTGGCGGGTTTTTCCTGTGGGCGGTGTTGGTTGTGGGACTGGTCGACAACCTTTTGCGCCCTTATTTTTATGCCAAAGGAATCGCCATTCACCCGATTCTTATTTTCTTGTCCGTCTTGGGGGGTATTGCCGCTTTCGGGCCTCTAGGTTTTATCTTTGGTCCACTTGCTCTGTCGCTCTTCTTTACTTTACTTGATACTCACCACTCTTTCGTCTCGGATGAGCCATTACCTAAAAAGGTTTAGATATTGATTTTATGAAGAAAATTATTTTACTTTTTTTAGTGGTGGTTGTTGCCTTAGGTGCAATATATTGGTTGGTTGTTAAAGATTGGTTAGTAGTAGACCGAATACCCGATACTAAGCCAGTCCTTTTAGATTTTTCTTTTAACGAAGGAACTCGGGAATTTGTAGCCGAAGGTCAAGACTTGTCAGTAGTAGAAATCAAAGCAATACCAACAGGTACTAATGTTGAGGAAAAAGATCACCAGTTATTAGGAGAAATGACTATTGCTGAGGAGGTTGAAAAACAAACATGGGTAATGCTTGTGCCAAAATCACCACTGTCGGTAACTGAAATATATGCCGTAGCTTATGACGAACAGGGAAATAAAGTGGGTAAAATGGCGTGGGGTATAACTGGGGCGACTGATATTTATGACGCCATTTGGAAACAGGTGCCATTTGAGGAAGTGGTGTTACAAATCGGTCAGTCTAAAAATGTTGGCTCACTTGGGCTAAAGTTGATTGATGTGCCGGAAGATAGTCGTTGTCCTGTCGATGTTACTTGTATTCAGGCGGGACGGATTACGGCTGATTTGGAAATAAATATAAACGGTCGTCTGAGCCTGATTAGTCTAAAGAGCGATGAGGGTGACCGGCGGGTAGGCAATGATTACTTTTTAAATATTACTAAGGTTGAGCCACAAGGTACTGAAGGTAGAGTAATAGAAAGTGGAGATTACGAAATTACTATATCTGTCACTAAGGAAGTAACAAATTAGCTAAAAATAGTCCAGTCAGCAGATACCAATTTTGCTGGGTTATTTTTGCTATAATACTTACACTATGACCCAAGACGAAGCCTTTTCTCTACTTACTATGGGCCACAATGTTTTTTTGACTGGTCCGGCCGGCACGGGTAAAACTTACCTGATTAACCGCTATCGCAATTGGTTGTCAAAGAACAATATCCCGGTGGCGCTGACGGCTTCGACAGGTATTGCCGCGACCCATATTGGCGGGGTCACTATTCACTCTTGGTCAGGTCTCGGGGTTAGAAATAATCTATCAGCTTATGACCTAGAAGATTTACTAGAAAAAAAATATCTAAGTGATCGAATTAAAAATGTCTCAGTTTTAATTTTAGATGAAATATCTATGCTGTCGGCTGGCCAGTTTTCTGCTCTAGATGATATTTGTCGAACTTTTCGTTCGACGGAGTTGCCATTTGGTGGTTTGCAGATAGTTTTATCTGGTGATTTTTTTCAGTTACCACCTATCCAGAGTTATTCCCGTCGTCCCAATTTTGCTTTTGAATCAGAAAGTTGGAAAAATGGGCGAATCAAGGCGTGTTACCTGGAGGAGCAGTTTCGCCAAACCGATGATGGTTTATCACAAATCCTAGCCGACATTCGAAATGGCACTGTCAACAAAAAAACTAAAGATTTGCTATTTTCTCGTCTTCAAAAAAAACCAGTGGGTGAGGTGGCCCCGGCCCGTTTGTTTACTCATAACGAAGATGTAGACAAGATAAATAGTGCGGAGTTAGAAAAGTTGTCAGGGCCAACCAAAGTTTATGAAATGACCGGCCGGGGAGCAAAAAAATTGCGCGAAAGTTTGGCCCGTTCGATTTTGGCTCCGGAAAGGCTGGCCCTTAAACCCGAGGCGCGAGTAATGTTTGTTCGCAACAACTTTGAAGCGGGGTTCGTAAACGGCACCCTGGGGGTGGTGAGTAATTTTGATCGCACGGGTTGGCCGGTGGTACGGCTGGCTGATGGTAAAAAAATTGTGGTCTCTCCTGAAACTTGGCGGGTGGAGGAAGACGGTAAAATTAAGGCCGAGGTCAACCAATTGCCCTTGCGGTTGGCTTGGGCGATTACGGTTCATAAAAGTCAGGGTATGAGTCTAGATGCGATTGAAATCGATTTATCCAAAGCTTTTGTGCCAGGGATGGGTTATGTGGCTTTGTCTCGGGCCAGGCGTCTAGATGGGCTCAATATTTTAGGTTTAAATGATACGGCCCTGCAGGTTGAACAAAGAATTACTTATGCGGAAGAAAAAATTAAAGATATGTCTAGTCGGTTTGTTTTGGGTTTGAGTAATATGACTAAAGATCAGAAAAATAAATTGGTCGAAAAATTTATTGCTGAATCAAAAAAAGAAGTGCCAGCCAAAAAACTTTCTACCTATGCCGAAACCCAAGTGCTGGTCGAAGAAGGACTAGTTTTGGCGGATATTGCCAAACGGCGCGGGGTGACCGAGGAGACAATTATTTCTCATTTAGAAAAATTAAAAGAAGAAATTCCCGATCTGGAAATTGACCATTTTAAACCGGCCTTAAATCGTTTCAATAAAATATTAGAGGCGTCGCAAAAATGTAAAAGCACAAAATTGTCAGATATTAAAAAAAGTCTCCCGGCTAGTTTTTCATTTAAAGAAATTAGGCTGGCGCGATTGTTTTTTGCAAAATAGAGTTGTCCTTTGCACCTTTTTCGTTTGACTAATATAATATAGAAAATTTAAAAATATATTTGGATGTTAAAAAAGAAGGAATTAGATGTTTTGATAAAAACCAGTCTGTTTGGTCTTATTTTAATTGGTTTTGTTTTTTCAGGATTCAGTCATTTGCAGGGGGTGAGACGCGACCAACAAATCCAAAAAAATTATTTATCACAAATTAGTGCCGTAAATAAAGAGTTGGCTGATACTAAAAAAATAGTAAAAGCTTTGACGGACGGTAATACTGAGCTTGCTCAAAACCTAGAAGAGGAAAGATCTAAACGCGAAAAATCAGAAGCGACTGTTCTAGCCTCAGAGAAAAAATTAGCAGATTTGACTGCCAATCTAGATGCGGGGGATATAACCAAAATCATTACCGAGTGGAGCGGGCGGGTGGTCAAGATAGAATGTATTGTCGACTTTGGCGATGGTACGAATAAAAAGTCGACCGCTTCTGGGGTGGCCACTACCAACAACGGTTTTACGGAAATTTATACTAGCAAACATGTGGTAGAAGAAAAAGGTATTTTGGCTAAAAATTGTAAGGTTAAATCTGAAGATGGTACTATCGAAGTCGTAGCCGATATTGTTAAGGTGGACAGTAGTAAAGATTTGGCGATTTTGAGTTTTAGTAAATCCGTTCAACTTCCCGTAACCGCAATGACTGTTGTTAAAAAATGTGTAATGAAGCCAGTACTAGGTGACCAGCTGGTAATTTTAGGTTACCCCAGTGTGGGTTCCTCTAAAGGTGTTACGGCTACAGAAGGGATTATTTCTGGTTCTGATAAAGATTTCTATATTACTTCAGCCAAGATTGAAAGGGGTAATTCTGGCGGGGCCGCTATATATGTAAAAAGCAATTGTTTGTTGGGTTTGCCGACCTTGGTGGTAGCGGGCCAGGTCGAGTCCTTGGCTCGTATCCTTGCCCTATAAACCCTGTTTCTGATATGGTGGGTGAAAATTATGGCTAAAGATAAATATTCAGCGGTGTGGGTGTCGCACTCATCAATGGGTGATTTTTTGAAATGCCCCCGGGCTTATTATTTGCATAATGTTTACAAAGACCCTAAAACTGGTCACAAAATAAATATTGTTAGCCCCGCTCTGTCACTTGGTTCGGCGGTGCACGAGGTGGTTGAGAATTTACTAAACTTTCCGGCGGAAGATAGAGCCAAACAGCCCTTGTTTGAAAATTTTAATCTGGCTTGGGAAAAGGTGGCTGGGCGCAAAGGCGGTTTTTTTGATGCCGACGAAGAGCTGTTGTACAAAAATCGCGGCCTGAAGATGGTTGAGCGGGTCATGGCTTATCCTGGTCCACTTTTAAACAAAGCAGTCAAACTACCCGAACATGAAAACGGCATGCCACCTAATTTTTATTTATCCGAAGAAGAAAATATTATTTTATGTGGCAAGATCGACTGGCTAGAATATTTACCAGCCACAGACAGTTTGCATATTATCGATTTTAAAACCGGTAAAAATGAAGAAAATGAAGATTCTCTCCAGTTGCCAATATATTTACTCTTACTCAAAAATCTCCAAAAAAGAAAAGTAACAAAGGCCAGCTATTGGTATTTGGAAACAGATAATGACTTGAAACCGGTTTTTCTGCCCGATTCCGAAGAAGCGCTGGAAAGAGTTTTAGATATTGCTCTAAAGGTAAAAAAGGCTCGAGTGAAAAATCAGTTTGTTTGTCCTCGTGGTGGGTGTATGACTTGCCGGCCCTTTGAAAAGATTTTACAAGGTGAGGCCGAATACCTAGGCACAGGTGGCTATGGTCAAGATTTATATTATATAAAAAGAGCCACCCATCTCTAATTATGGGTGGCTTGAGGCAAGGTGTGTCCGAATTTCTTGCCCCTTGTCTTAGCTTCAGTACTAGGGCGGCTGTAGCTAAGACTAGCTCGGCGCGGACTGACGTCCATTGGTAGGAACCGAGCTACAAGTAGAAAGGCTACCATGATATAATTTAATAGTCAAAATGAAAAAATATCTTCCTCATTTTTTATCTCTGTTAGTAATATTTATAGTAGGGGCAGTTGGTTCGCTTTTTACCACAGGTGGTTTGGAGTGGTACGCTAAATTAAACCAGCCGTCACTTACTCCACCCGATTTTGTTTTTGGACCAGTTTGGACCTTTATTTATATTTGCTTGGCGTTCGCTATTGGCAATTGGTGGCAAATTCGCACTAAAGTAAAATTTTCTTACCTGGTCGGGTTTTTGTTTGTTTATAATCTAATAGCCAATTTGGCGTGGAGTATTGCTTTCTTCGGCTATCACGAGATAAATATTGCCTTGTGGCTTATTAGTGAAATTTGGTTTTCATTAGCGCTACTTATTATATTACTATGGCCAAAAGTTAGATTGTCGGCCTATTTGTTGTTGCCGTATATATTGTGGGTCAGTTTTGCTGGATTTTTAAATTATCAAATATCAATCTTAAATTAATATGACTTTAGATGTTTGGGGACTTTTTATTATGTTGGCCGGTTTTGTAATTGGCCAAGGGGCGGTGACGGTAATTGATTGGCATGGTTTCTTGGGACGCAAGTCAGCGTACTGGACCGAGGCCACCACGAGAACTCATAAAGTGACCAAACCTCTGATCTGGTTGGGTATTACCTTGGCGATAATTGGTGGCACAATACTTTACCGCGGAGAGGAATTTGTTGGTTATCCTTTACTTCACTTGGTGCTCGCCATTTTACTTATCTTGAACGGTATATTCCTAAGTTTCAGAGTTAGCCCCTTTTTACTTAAAAGAGAAAAAGAAGGGAGGGCGGGTGAGCTTTTGCCTAGCTCATGGCAGAAAAAAATTGCGGTTAGTTTTGTCATATCATTTATTGGCTGGTGGGGAGCACTTTTTCTACTTTCGTGGTATCTTGTGGGCTAAATGTCTGATTTGCCAATAAAATTTAAGATAAATAAAAAGGGTGAGGGTTTGGCCCGGGCGGGTGTGATATCAACCCCTCATGGCGATATTGCCACGCCGGCTTTTGTGGTGGTGGGGACTAAGGCGACCGTGAAAGCACTGGCTCCCGAACAGGTGCGTGACTTGGGGGCACAGACTACTCTTTGTAATACCTATCACCTTTACCTTCAACCAGGCGACGAGTTGGTGGCTGGGGCCGGTGGGCTGCATAAGTTTATGAATTGGTCTGGGCCGATGTTTACCGACTCGGGCGGTTTCCAGGTGTTCTCACTTGGAGCCGCCTTTGGCGAAGGTGGGGTGACCAAGTTTGCCAAGGAGGGGACCCAAAATGAAGAGACAATGGTGACTGAAGAAACAGCCAAGTTGGCCCAAGTGGACGATGATGGGGTGACTTTTTGTTCGCATATTGATGGAACAAAACACCGCTTTACGCCAGAAAAGTCGATGCAGATTCAGCACAACCTAGGAGCAGATATTATTTTTGCTTTTGATGAGTGTACCTCACCCCAAGCCGATTATGATTATCAAAAACAGGCGATGGACCGGACGCATCGGTGGGCCCTAAAATCGCTCAATTATCATGAGCGATCGGGCAAGCCAAGCGAAACCCAAGGATTGTTTGGAATTGTCCAAGGCGGAAAACATAAAGACTTGCGCGAAGAATCGGCGCGGGTGATTGGGGGGATGGCCGGGTTTGCCGGCTTTGGTATTGGCGGGTCTTTTAGTAAAGACGATTTGGGCGAGGCCCTTGGTTGGGTGAACAATATTTTGCCCGAAAATAAACCACGGCATCTTTTAGGTATTGGCGAACCCGAAGACCTATTTATTGGGGTGGAAAATGGGATTGATACTTTTGACTGTGTGGCGCCAACACGGATGGCGCGTAATGGTACCTTGTACACGCACACTGGTAAAATAAATATTTTTAACGCTCGGTATAAAAATGATTTTACACCCATCGATAGTGAGTGCGGTTGCTACGCTTGTAAAAATTATACTCGAGCCTACCTCTCGCATCTTTTCCGCGCCAAAGAAATGATGGCTGGCACTTTAGCCTCCATCCATAATTTGTTTTTTATAGTAAACTTGGTTGATAAAATAAGAGAGGCAATAAAGAACGACAACTTACCTGAATTTAAAAAAAGTTTTATGTCAAAATATCTAGCTTGAATTTTGTGTTGGTCGGGAGTAGAATCGAGCTAGAGAAAGGAGGCTGTATGAGTCTTGTTATCGATACTATTGAGTTAACCCGTGGGTTGAGGATTTTGGGAGAGCGGATGCAAAACGGGTTCCGGCAGCGAGGTTGTTATGACCCTTTCTTTGAGGAGGGTTTGATGTGGTTTCTGGTGGCGAAGAAGTTTTGCCCAGAATTCATTAATGAAATTTTGCCTGCACATGAATACGTTGACGGGAAATTTTATCCCATCCCTTGATCAGTTGCCGTGTCATACGCCACATAGGAACCCTTCCTATGTGGCGTTTCTTTTTAGACAATATTTTGTTACATTTACTGGACTAAATGAGTATCTTTAACCTAAAAACTAAATACACTCCAAAAGGCGATCAGCCAACAGCGATTGCCTCTTTGGTGAGTGGCTTAAAGGCGGGGTTGCGTCACCAGACTCTAGTGGGTGTGACCGGCTCGGGCAAAACTTTTACCGCAGCCAATGTCATTGCTCAATTTGGTAAACCCACTTTGGTGATTGCTCACAACAAAACCTTGGCTGCCCAACTAGCGCAGGAGTACCGCGATATTTTTCCCGACCATGCGGTGCATTATTTTGTTTCGTACTACGACTACTACCAGCCCGAGGCCTATATGCCGATTACTGATACCTATATTGAAAAAGATGCCGCCATCAACGAAGAAATTGAGCGTTTGCGCCACGCCTCGACCCAGGCCCTACTCACGAGGCAAGACGTTATTATTGTCGCTTCGGTGTCTTGTATCTATGGCCTAGGTAGCCCCGCCGAATATGAAAAAGAACATTTGCGGGTCAAGGTGGGGGAGCAAATATCCCGTGAAGGTTTTATGAAGC
>CAZIIR010000004.1:0-35681 GCA_964539475.1 uncultured Candidatus Saccharibacteria bacterium | reverse complement strand
AATAAATAAAATATTATGACCATTGGTGATTTTTTAAAAAAATATCAGCTATGGATAATGATCGCCATTTTTATCCTAGCTTTTTTATTGAGGGTGGTGCCAATTGGTAAGGGCGACCTTTACCTCGACAATGCGCTATATTCGGTGCGCGCTTTAACTTGGTCAGATTTTATTGATGACAAAGAGACCGCCCCTATTCAATGGTTGGGTAAGACCCCCTTTTGGACCAAGCTCTCTTTTCATGATGCACCACCCCTTGTTCTCTTTACTCAACATGTGTCTCTCGGTATTTTAGGGGACCATAGTTATGCCGCTCGATGGCCGTTTGTGTTATTTGGCACGCTCTTGGTGGCGTTGGTTTTTTATGCCGTGCGGCGCTTGCGTGGCTTGCCGACCGCGGTACTAGCCTCGCTCTTTTTAACAGTCTCGTCTTATGCGGTGTGGGCCAGTCTTGCGGGGTATCTCGAGGGGGTTGAATATTTTTTTGTCGCGGCCGCTTTTTTTAGTCTAACTCTTTTTCTTCAAGACACCCAAAGACAAACTAAATATTTTTATCTCTGGGCGGTGGCGGTGGCAGCGGCTATTCTTTGTAAATTTACAGCAGTTTTTTTATTACCAGCGGGACTTGTAGCCTGGTGGCTAACTAAAGATAAAAAAGTTTTAGCCGATAGAGGTCGACTGGTTAAGGTGGGGCTTTTGCTAGTTGTTATTTTATCTCCCGTCATTATTTACAACCTTTCAATGTTTTCCGCTCGCGGGCATTTTGACGCTGTTGTTTCGTCGGTTATTGGCTCGTCACCAACTGATTTTGGTAATTTAGCTTCGCGTCAAGTTGAAGCGAATTTTGGGTCTAAATTGATTTCCATCCTAACAGCACTCTGGTCCCTAGACTCTATTTTTTACCTCGTTTTAATCACTGGAGGCCTGGTTTACTTGTTGGTTCTGATTGCCTGTCGGCGGGCAGATTTTTATCAGCAGAACCTGGTTGTACACCTTTTGTGGTTACTCTTGGTTTTACTTTTAGCGGGGGTCGGTGATCGTTTTCTTATTATTTTAGTACCTTTCATGTCTTTGTTAACGGCCGAAGTCAGTATTGCCCTGCTAAGGTTTTTGCGTAGATATCGTTATGGTCAGTTTGCGGGAATAATTTTATTAGGGGTAGTGATGGGAGCAGAATTATTGTTTGCTGTGAATACTAATGTTTTACACTCAGCTTGGCCGGCTAGTTATAGGGCTGAAAATGGTCTAGAAAGTCGGGGTTTTAATGAGTTAGAAGATTATCTTCGACAAGATATTTTTGGTTCTATGCCTAAGGCGCGACCCTTGCGAACCAAAGAAGACTTTGCGATTAGTGGGCCAGACGTAGCGGGTCGACCGCTGGTCATTTACGACGACTCACTGGATTGGTTTGCTACTTGGTGGCATTTAAAAAAGTATCTGATTTACTATCATTTGCCGGTGATTGGCTTGTCTGATTTTGGTAGTAGTGGTTCTAGTTTGTCGACACGTGATTTTAGAAAAAGTGGTGACGGTAAGGTTTATTTTGTCGCAGGGTTGCGGTCTGAGGTGATGGATCCCACCAAGCTAAAAACAGATGGAAGTTTGAGTACGGTCGAGCAACTAACGAAAGCTTTAGAGCAAGCTAAAGTGGAAGCCAAGGTGATAAATGATAAGCAGGGCCGACCGTCTTTTAAAGTTTATACTGTATCTTTTGATATTGAACCTAAACGCTAAAATAATTTATGGAAATTGCTAAAATGAAAATTGCTGGACGATATGTTTCGGCGGGGATGGCCGGAGCAGTGGTCAATCTGCTGTCTTTTAAAATATTTATTGCTTTGGGGTGGTGGTATATTGGGTCGTCTGTTTTGTCGTTTCTTTTGTCGATGTTGGTCAGTTTTTTGTTGCAAAAATTGTGGACTTTCAAGCGTCGCGACTGGCTTGAGGCCCACAAGGAAGGGATGAGTTATTTTTTAATTTCCCTGCTATCACTTTTACTAAACGTCGCCGGCCTTCACTTTGCAGTTGAAAGTCTTGGTCAACCAGTATTTTTAGCTCAAATTGTAATAGTTATTTTGGTTGGTTTGTTGAGTTTTATTTTAAACCACCAAGTTACTTTTAAACAATCTGATTTATGAAAGTTATTGTTATTACACCGACCTATAATGAGGCGAGTAATATTGAAACCACAATCAGGGAAATTTTTAAATATTTGCCAGAGGCCGAACTCTTGGTTGTTGATGACAATTCGCCTGATGGTACGGGTCACATTGTGACTAGACTACAAGGGGAATTTCCCTTGTTGAAACTGCTTCGACGACCAGTTAAATCTGGTCTAGGAGATGCCTATCTAGAAGCTTTTACTGTTGCTTTGAACGAGACCGAAGCTGAAATAATAATAACTATGGATGCTGACGGCTCTCATGACCCAAAATATTTACCAATAATTGTCGAGTCTTTAATAAAAACAGATTTAGTTATTGGCTCACGTTATATCGTTGGTGGGGGAATAGTTAATTGGGCCTGGTATCGCCGTATTTTAAGCCGAGGTGGCAATCTTTATGAACGCTGGGTGACCGGGTTGCCGATTTCTGACCTGACATCCGGCTATATGGGTTTTAGGCGGTCACTTTTAGTTAGTCTTGAAGGGATGAGAAATCGATCGACCCATTATGCTTTTTTAATGGAATTAAAATATTTAGCGGTCAAAGTTTTAGGGGCCAGCTTGCAAGAAGTGCCGATAGTTTTTACTGAGCGGAGAGAGGGGGTGTCTAAAATGTCGGGGGCGGTGGTCTGGGAAAGCTTGTTTCGCCCTTGGCGACTAAGAAAGCTAGTTTCTAAGTCTTGAATGGGTTGGGGTAGAAAAAAGAGCCTAAAACGGGTAAGATAGGGTGGAAAGAGATATTAGCCTCGGAGTAGACCAAAAATGAAAATCACCGTCGCGACGCCACTTTACCCTCCTGAAATCGGGGGCCCGGCGACCTATAGCGCCTTACTAGAGAAAAAACTACCCCTCAAAGGAGTAGAAGTTTTAACGGTAAAATTTTCAGACTTTCGCCACCTGTCTAAAATTTTTGGTCGTTTGAAATATACTTGGGCCTTATTTAAATCAGCCCGACAGTCAGATGTGGTGTATGCCCTAGATCCGGTTAGTGTGGGTTTACCAGCGATGCTTGCTAGTATTTTGGCTGGGCGACCTTTGGTGGTAAAAGTGGTTGGCGATTATGCTTGGGAACAAGGTCGGCAAAGATTTGGAGTTAAGGCCGATTTAGATAAATTTATTAATCACTGGTTTTGTTACGGTTTTCGAGTTTATTTTTTCAAATTAATTCAAACAATAGTTGTTTGGTCGGCTCGTTCAGTCGTGGTGCCTAGTGCATATTTGGGGCAGGTGGTGGCCAAGTGGGGGATTAAACCAATTCGGCTTAAGGTTATTTATAATGCTTTTAACGCACAGATTGAAGTTAAATCAAAAGAAGGTCTCCGAGCAAAATTTGGCCATGAGGGTTTTGTGGTGGTTACCGCTTGTCGGCTGGTACCTTGGAAAGGTGTTGACGGTCTCATTGAAGCGGTGGTGACTCTTAAAAACATTTTGCCCGACATATTTTTAGTTGTCGCTGGTGATGGTCCGGAGCGTGACCGATTGGAAAGATTGGTAGCTGACGCTGGGGCCGGTAGTTATATAAGATTTACTGGCCAGCTTGAACGGGCTAAGCTTTTTGAATATATTCGACTGGCCGATTTATTTGTTTTAAATAGTGAATATGAGGGCTTGTCTCACCAACTGTTAGAGGTAATGGCGCTTGAAACCCCAATTGTGGCGACTGATATTGGTGGTAATCCTGAGGTAATCACAACCGGTGAGACGGGTATTTTAATATCACCAAGGGCCAATAACGAGCTCCAGGCGGCTATTATGTGGCTCGCTAAGAGTTCGGTTGAAAGAAACAAGTTGGCGCTCGCAGCCAAGGTCTCACTTTCTCGTTTTGACGAAAAGATTATGGTTTCCAACTTGGTCAATCACTTAAATTCTCTGCTATGAAAGTCTTAATGTTGTCGACCGATGCCAATATTGCTAAAGAGGGTGAGTCGGCCAGTGAGCGGATAAAAATTTATGGTTCATTGGTTGAAAAAATGACGGTATTTATTTTGGCTGGTCGAGGTGCTAAAACAGAATCTAGTTTGGGTGATAATATTAGAATTAAGGTTTTAGGTTCGGCTAAATCAATTTGGCCACTAGGGCGGGCTGTCTTTTTGGGTTTAAAAACAGAAGCCGATATTATAACTTGCCAGGACCCCTTTTTTACCGGACTGGTTGGATGTTGTTTAAAGTGGTGGTTAAAATCACCTCTAGAAATTCAAGTTCATACAGATTTATTCTCACCTGCTTTCGGCGCAATGTCTCGATTAAATATGATTAAGGTTCGTTTGGCTAAATACACCTTACCTCAGGCGGACAGGGTGCGGGTCGTATCAGACAGAATCAAACATTCCTTATTAGAGGCTAAAATTAATTTACAAGCTCAAGTGGAGGTGTTGCCGATTTTTGTTGATACGGAAAAAATAAAAAAAACCGTGCCGTCTTTTGATTTACATCAGCGGTACCCAAGCTTCAAAAATATTATTTTAATGGTTAGTCGCTTGGCGGAGGAAAAAGATTTCCCATTGGCTCTCAATGCTTTTGCTATATTAGTCAGAGAGTATCCTGCATCTGGGTTGGTAATAGTAGGAGCCGGTCCGGAGCGTAAAAATATTTTAGCTTTAGCTGGTCAGCTTGGTATTTCCGACCGGGTTGTTTTAGAGGGTTGGAAAACTGATTTAATTTCTTATTATAAAACAGCTGACGTTTTTTTGCAGACGTCCCTGTTTGAGGGTTACGGTTTAGCCTTGGTCGAAGCTGTCACGGCGGGATTACCTGTGGTTTCAACCCCTGTAGGGATTATGGAGGAAAATTTAGGGGTCGTGGCTATTTCAGCAAATGAACTGGCGGCTGGGTTACGGAAGTCTTTGTCTGTCAAAAAAAATATTAGTCGTCTAGATCATATTATTAAGTTTAAAAATTTTACTTTGTATGCCGAAGCTATAGTTGCTGGTTGGTCTAATCTGATGCAGAAATGAAACTATTAATCATCACGCAAAAAGTCGACCGACTTGACCCGGTATTAGGTTTTTTTCATGGCTGGATCAGAGAGTTGTCTCGTCATTACGAGAAAATCTCGGTTATTTGTTTAGAAAAAGGAGAATATAATCTTCCTAATAATGTAGTAGTTTATTCGCTGGGTAAACCGGAGACAGGTTGGCCCGTCGCTTTTTTAGGACGAATTTTGTCCAAGAGTTGTGCTCTATACACTTTCTATCGGCTGATTATTGGAAAAACGGACGACTATGACGCCGTCTTTGTTCATATGAATGCTGAATATGTTGTTTGGGCAGGTCCATGGTGGCGGTTTAAAGGTAAGAAGATAGGCTTGTGGTATAACCATACGGTAGGAAGTTGGGCCTTAAAAATTGCGGCGTGGGTCGCCGATATTCTGATGTATACTTCGCCCTTCGCTTACACATCTCGTTATCGGCAAGCCGTTCAAATGCCAGCCGGAATTAATACTGATATTTTCCAACCGGAACCGTCGGTGAGTAAAAAAGATCCACTCGTTTATTTTCAAGGTCGTATATCAAAAGCAAAAAGGGTGGATATTTTATTAGATGCTTATGATCACTTGCGAGCACTCGTTCCTACTGCGCGACTCGAGCTTGCCGGCCCAGTTGACCATAAATACGTCGCACCTTTACTCACTAAATATTCAAATTATATCGCAGACGGAGGAATAGTATTTCTTGGCCCGCAGTCCTATGAAAATACACCGGAGCTTTTCCGGCGGGCCTTGGTCACAGTCAATCTAACGGCTGATGGAAATTATGACAAGACGGTTCTAGAGTCACTGGCCTGCGGTGTGCCTGTCATTGTGTCGTCCCGGGCTTTTGTTGACGCTCCGGTTATAAAAATTGAAGCGGCTGAAGCAGGAGTACTAGCCTCGGCGCTGGCCACAATCCTGGAAAGAGAATCGTGTATTAATTCTGAAAAATGTGTACAATATGTCCGTAATCGGCACAGTCTCGAAACGCTGGCCGAAAAAATCTATAATATCATGCACCGATGACTGGACTAGAGGACACATACCGTCACCACCACAAAAAAAGGAGAGGAGAAGACTATGTTTTGTTTGGAGACAAACGGGGAAAATTTCTGAAAACTCGGATCGGCCGGTCGCGGCGGATTCTAGATATTGGTTGTCGTGATGGAGAACTTACTCGTTACTACGCTGAACACAATGAAGTGCTTGGGCTTGATATTGATGAGCATGCCTTACAACGAGCGACGGACAAACTCGGTATCAAGATCCAAGCCCTAGATTTAAACGGTGATTGGGTTGGAGTACCAACTAGTTATTTCGATGTCGCGGTGGCGGCTGAAGTATTAGAACATCTTTACAATCCAGATATTGTCTTGAAAAAGATTGTCGCCACTCTTTCTTCTGACGGAATATTGCTTGGTTCAGTGCCAAATGCTTTCAGTCTTGCCAACCGGGCCCGTCTTTTTCGAGGGCAAAAAGCTGGAACACCATTGTCTGACCCTACGCATATTAATCATTTTTCCCGGCCAGAATTACAGTCTTTATTGGAAAAACACTTCTCAGAAGTTCGCATATATCCTCTTGGTCGCTTGGCTTGGTTGGACCGTGTTTACCCGGGTATGTTTTCTTTCGGGCTATTGTTTGAAGCGCGTCGTCCTCGTGGCTAGCCAAAGGGTTATTTTATGCTAATCTAGTCTTGTACGGGGAAGAATTCCTTATATATCAATCCCGACCTCATACTATGAATAATAGTACTATTCAACTAATCTCGGTTATTCTTCCTGTTTACAATGAGGAAGACAATATTTTAAAACTTTACGATGAGTTATTGCTTGTTTTAGCCAGTTTAACTTATGACTATGAGTTGTTATGGATTAATGACGGATCTTCAGACAAGAGTGCAGAAATTTTAGATTCAATCGCTAAATCAAACTCTAAATCAAAGGTGATAAACTTTAGACGTAATTTTGGCCAGACCGCCGCTATGTCTGCTGGTATAAAATTGGCGCAAGGAGAGATAATCATCCCCATGGATACTGATCTACAAAATGACCCTCGTGATATTCCTAATTTGATTGCTAAAATAAACGAAGGCTTCGATGTTGTTTCTGGTTGGCGTTACAATCGGCAAGATAAACTTTTTAGCCGTAAGATACCATCTTGGTTTGCTAACTATATAATCCGACTGATTACTGGTGTAAAATTGCATGATTATGGGTGCTCATTGAAAGCATATCGCCAGGAGGTCATTAAAGGTATTAGTTTATATGGTGAAATGCACCGATTTATTCCTGCTTATGCTGCCTGGCAGGGGGCAAAGATTACTGAGGTCATAGTAAATCATCGGCCACGTCAGGCGGGGCTGACTAAGTACGGTCTTTCGCGGACGTTTAAGGTGGTGTTGGATCTTATTGTTATAAAGTTTATGGCCAATTATATGGATCGGCCAATACACTTTTTTGGTGGTTTGGGTTTTGGGGCGGGTTTTCTCGGTGTTGTTATTGCTCTACTTGCGTTGTGGTTCAAGGTAGATCTAGGTGTTTCTTTGTCTCGGACTCCCTTGCCGATTTTGGCAGCGATGATGGTTATTGTTGGAGTTCAGTTCTTAGGTATGGGTATTCTGGCAGAAATACTAATGAGAACCTATTATAAAGAACAACACAAAGACCCTTATATTATAAAAAATCAGGCCAATTTTTAAGTACCGTATGACCAAAAACCTTAAAGTTTTGTTTTTAACTCAGTACGATATAAATGGGCCCTCCAGTCGAATAAGGGTTTATCAGTTTGTTCCTTTCTTAGAAAAAGCTGGAATTGATTGCACAATCAAACCTTTAATCACCGGCCCGGTCAAGGAAAAATTAACCATTCTTTTACAAGATACAAAGATTTGGCCGAGGGTTAAAATCTGTCTGCATTTTTTTAGTCGCTTTTTGTTGCGCTATGGCCATGTCTTGTCTGCCCGTAATTACGATATAGTGGTGGTCCAAAAAGATGTTTTACCTTTCGGTCTCTTTTATCTTTTGCGATTAGTCAATTCAAATTTTTTATATGAATTCGATGACGCTATTTGGGAGACTTCCCCTGATGTTAATAAAAAATCGCTCATTCTGAAGGTGATATTTTGGTACCGCCGCCGCTTGTTTTTAAGGCTAGTTAAAAAGGCTAAATTTGTTATTGCCGAAAATTCTTATCTCGAAAAATTTGCTCGTCAGTACAACTCTCGGGTTGATGTTATTGCAGCGCCAATTGATACCAACAAGTATGTTTCTGGCGGTAAGAGGGATGATGGCAAGATTGTGCTCGGTTGGTTAGGGACCCCCATGACTTCGTATCTTTTGAATCTTATCAAGGAGCCAATAAGCGAACTGGCTAGAGATATAAAAAACTTAGAATTTCACAATATTGCTGGCTCGCCCGTAGAGTTTCCTGGAGTCAAAGTGGTTAATATTCCTTGGTCGGAAGAAAAAGAGGTGGAATATTTATCGGCCTTTGATATTGGGCTTATGCCACTTGATGACACAGATTTTAATAAAGGTCGATTGGGTTATAAAATGCTTCTTTATGCCAGCATGGGTGCCCCGATTGTGGCCGACGATGTTGGTCTTAACCGAGATGTGGTTATCGATGGGGTCAATGGTTATTTAGTAAAAACGCCACAGGAATGGAGAGATAGGCTTTTCACTTTGATTAATAACCCAGCTTTAAGAGACGAGATGGGGAAAAAGGGCCGGGCCCTCACAGTTAGTAAATACGACCTACAGATTTGTGTTGCTAAATATAAAGATATTTTAGAGAGTCTAAGTAAAAATAAAAAGTAATTATGGCAGAAGCATGGCCGGTTATTGTGGCGCGCTATCATTTGGGGAAAAGTTCAAAGTTGGCAGAGATTGTTCGTTTTTTTAGAAAAAATTCTGAGACTTTTAGTCAGGCTTTAGATATTGGTACCGGCACTGGGGCGTTAGCTTTGGGGTACAAAAAGTACGCTACTAGTTGGGATTATCTAGAAATTGACCATCAAGCAGCTAATCAAGCTACTAAACTTTTGGGCCAGCAGGTATATACCAATTGGTCAGAAGTAGAACATAATCATTATGACCTTATCACGGTCGTCGATACGTTTTTTTATTTTACCGAGCCGAAAGAGGTAGTAAAAAAACTAGAAGCAATGCTTAACCCTGGGGGAAAACTACTTGTTACTTTGACCAATGGCGCTAATGATTTATTGGTCAATCGTTTGAGAGATTATCTAAACCTAGGCTCAAAAATGAGAGGTTTTGCTTTTGAGGAAAATAAAGAACATTTTCTACAACATTTTAGTTCTTCAATCTGGCAATCGGTCTATTTTCGTGACTTCTCCTATTTGTTTGAAGAAGTTATTCTCTTAATTTTAGATTGGCTAGATAAAAAATCTAATAGATCAAAAGAAAATAAAGCGGGGGTTGATCGATTGACTAATATTGTAGAAACTAAAAACTGGCATCTGTGGTTTTTGCGCCTAGCCTGGTGGCCACTTAAACTAGCTTCGCTCCTAGACTATCCTTTCAGAGGGTTTTTTAGGGGTTATCGTTTTGTTGTAGTTTTAATTAAAAAAGAAACAATTGCTTAAGATATGAACATTCTAGTAACTGGAGGAGCTGGTTATGTTGGCTATACTGTTTCAAAAAGTCTGGCGATAAAATATCCAGAATCTAAGATAATTATTTATGATAATTTCTCTAAAAGTAGGTTGGAAAACATCATGCCTTTGGTGAATTTGTTTCCCAATATCATACTGACCAGCTGGGAAAATGCTGATATCCGAGATTATAAGAAGTTTGAAAAGGTGTTGGTTGACCACAGGCCAGAGGTGGTTATTCATCTGGCCGCTATAGTTGATGCCTTCTCGACTAATCGTGAAGGAAAAGATATCGAATGTACGATTGTAAATCAGGTGGCAGCTGTTAGAATAGCGGAACTATGCAAAACTCATAAAGTTAAAACATTTATCTACCAATCGACAGTCAGTATGTATAGTCGAGGGGAAGATTTAAAAGAGGATGCGCCAAAAGAACCACTTTCAACATATGGTGTATCTAAATATGAAGCCGAGAAAGCTATTCTTGGTCTTGATGATAAAACTTTTAATACCTGTGCTTTACGGTCGGCCACCTTGGTTGGCTATAATCCAGCTTTTCGTTACGAAACGATTATTAATATGCTCTGTATTAGGTCGGTGTACGGTATAACAACCACACTGTTTGAAAGTGCCCTAACAAACCCAAAAACATATTTAGCTCTAGATGATGAGGCGGATGCTATTATTTTTTCGATTAAAAATATCGAAAAAATGAAGGGACAGCCTTACAACCTAACTTCGTTTAATACTGATTTGCAGGAAGTTATTAAAGAAATTGAACTCAATGGGGTTGAACCTCTCGTTGATATAAATAAAGAGAATACAATCAACCAGCAGGTCTACACTATTAATTCCGACAAAATTAAAGCGCTTGGTTTTGTTCCGCAAGCTACCTTGGGTGATGTAATAGTCGGTGCTTTAAAGGGGTTAGAGGAAAGAAAGAGAATAAATGTAACGATTGACAAATATATAATATAGGTGTATAATAAAGGGCAGAGCTGAGGGTTGAGAAAACAGAAAACAAAAAAAAGGAGCGAGTGGAAATGAGGATGTGGGAACGTTTTCCCGAGCTGACGCGAGCGGTCGCGCAGGCTCATAAAGAAGTTGGGCTCGTGGCTTCTGGGCATGATATGGATCATGACCTTGAGGTAGCCGAGCTTGCGCTCGTGGTGGCTTGGGACCACGATGAATCAGCGGCGGTTCTTGCTGGGGTCGCCGGGTTGCTTCACAGTATGGATCGGATCTTGGAGCGGAGATTAAGTCTCTCCCAAGAGACCATTTCTACCGTTCCGGAAGAAGTGGTCCGAGAAGTTCTGTGTGAGATGTTGCATCAGTACGTTTGTATAGATGCAGCAGATCGAGATCGTGTGATTGGGGCGGTAATTCACCACGGATCAAAGCCAAATAGAGAGGGCGATGACCTGGTGACGATTGCCTTGGCCGACGCTGACCGGCTCGCCAATATGGGAGCAACACTCCCTATCCGTAGTGGTCAGCACCACAGCAGGGTTCGGATTTTGAACCCGGTCACTATCCAGGTGGACTATAGTGAACGGCACCCTCGGGAGAAGTACAACCATCCCGATAGCGTTCTTTGGGATATCCAGAACGCGGTGAACTGGTATCGGCAGTCTGATGGGCTATATGCGCTTCGCCTGCCGAAGGCGTTGGAGATCGGAAAGATCCGCGCCGAACGGCTCGAACGCCTGATTGAGGACATTCTCGCCGAGCGCGCGTTGGTGGGGCTCTATCCCTACCCGACTTCGCTCCTGTAGTGGCTTTTGAATTTTTGCAACGCACAGCTGATCCCAGCTGTGCGTTTTCTTGTTTTTAACATTGATTATGTTATAAATATTGGGTATGAAAAAACCTAAGCATGACGTGACGGTGGGAAAACTTGACCGCTGTCAGATTACAGGATCTAAAAATCTTTTTGAGGCAATTGACCTTGGTTTTCAACCATCGGCAGGGGCCCTACTAACGGAAGAGGGTCTTAGTCGGCCCGAAACGCAATATTCACTTCGTCTTATGATTTGCCCTGAGTCGGGCTTGGGTCAGCTTGACCATGTGGTAGACAGCAGGCTTCTCTTTTCGGCCACTAATTATATGTATCAGACTGGTATTTCTAAACCTCTGTGTGAACACCTAAAATTACTCACCGAGGGTATAACTAAGGATTTAAAACTACCAAAAGGTTCATTTTGTGTTGATGTTGGCTCAAACGATGGAACCCTCCTCACTTTTTTTAGAGACCAGGGTATGAAAACACTGGGGATTGAGCCTACTAATATGGCCAAAATGGCTCGAAAACAAAATAAGATAAAAACAATTCAAGCTTTTTTCAATGAGTCTTTAGCAAAAGAAGTTGTCAAGAAATATGGCAAAGCCAAAGTTATTACCTTTACCAATGTCTTTGCTCATGTGGCGAGCCTAGGGGAAGTTATGCGTGGCCTGGCGCGTCTTCTAGATAAAGACGGCGCGGTAGTGACCGAAAGTCAGTATCTTCTAGATGTTTTTGAAGGGAATCAGTTTGACCAGATATATCACGAGCATGTTCGTATTTATAGTTTGAAGTCGCTAGTTAAACTTTTTGAATATTATAAGATGGAAGTTTTTGACGCCTACAGAGTAAAAGGGCGAGAGGGCAGTATTAAGGTGTATGCGGGATGGAAGGGTAAACACGCTATAAGCCCTAACGTAAAAAAGATGCTTCAAGCCGAGGAGAAAGCGGGGTTGTTTAAAGAGCCGGCGTGGGCAAAGTTTAGAGAAAAAGTAGCTATGAGTAAACATCAATTTCTTGAGCTTGCCCTTCAGGCTAAAAAGGAAGGAAAAAAAATAGTAGCTGATTCCTGTCCAACCAGGGGAGTGGTGGTGATGAATTATTTTGGTCTTGATCGGACACTACTGCCTTATATTGCTCAATTGCCGGGGACAGAAAAGGTTGGTAAATATATGGCTGGTACTCATAATCCGATTGTCAGCAACGAAATATTGTTAAAAGATCAACCGGACTATGTACTTATTTTAGCTTGGCATTTTGCCGACTATATTATTAAAAATTGGAGAGACAAAGGCCTGAAGTCAAAGTTTATCATTCCACTTCCTCACTTCCAGATTGTTGATTAAGTCTTGGTTCGGCCACATACTATGTCTATGAAGCGAGTCCGCCTGTTTAAAACATATGTATCACTCCGCTCGGTGTGTAATGTGTGTCGCTTGTTACTGAGGTCAAATTACGGCGCTATTATTGGAGAAGGGCCCGAGGTTAAGGCTTTCGAAAAAGAGTTTGGGCAAAAATTTGGTCTCAAAAATGTAGTGGCGGTAAATTCGGGTACTTCAGCCCTTGAACTTGCCTATGAGTTGGCTGGTGTTGGTGAAGATGATGAGGTTATAACCCCTGTTCTGACGGCGGTAATGACAAACTTACCCTTGCTACACCGTAAAGCCAAGGTTGTTTTTGCTGATATAGATACAGATTTGAATATAAATATTGAAGATGTAAAAAGGAAAATTACCCCAAAGACTAAAGCGATAGTCTTTGTGCATTTTGGGGGCAATAATCGGGGACTAAAAGAACTGTTAGAAATCACGAAGGAAAAAAATCTGATTCTTATCGAAGATGCAGCTCAGGCCGTTGGTTCTGATTTTTGGGGTAAGGCCGATTTTACTTGCGTCTCTTTACAGGCTATCAAGACGCTTACTTCTGGTGACGGTGGGTTTTTAATTACTAAAGATGATCAATTGTATGAACGGGCCAAAAGACTTCGCTGGTTTGGGTATGATCGAGAACAGAAACAAAAGCTGGGGGATACCGACATTGTAGAAGCAGGTTATAAGTATCATATGAATGATATTACGGCAGCGATTGGTCGTGGTAATTTGCGAAATATTGATAAGCTCATCAATAAAAGAAAGAAATTGATGACTGTTTATAATGAACATCCCGATGTCACTGCTCATGTCTGGTTTGCTTTGGTCGTAGGGCTACCTCTTGAGGCAATGAAATATTTAGAATCGAAAGGAGTAGGGGTAGGGCAACATCACTACCGAAACGACAAGTATACAGTTTTTGGTGGGCGACAGTCTTTTCCAGTTATGGATAAAGTAGAAAATTCTTTTTTTCTTTTACCGGTTCATCATGGTGTTAGTGTGAGAGAAGCCAAGCTGGTCCTGAGCTTACTTAATGAGTGGCAAGAAGTTTCTAATTTTTCTAAAGCATGACCTCTATCAGGTTCAAGGTTCTTTTTACTGTTTTGGTTCTTAGTTTGGGACTTTGGTTTATATTGAGTCAAAATTTGTTTTCCGAGTTACTGGCAGTTTGGCGACAATTACCCTGGTGGATTGTTCCCGTGGCCATAGCGATAGAACTTATTGCCACCCTTCTTAACTCTTTTAAATGGCGGTTGTTTTTACCAGAACAACGTCTACTTAATTTATTTAAGGTTAATTTAGTTAGTCAATATTATGCGCTTACTCTGTCAGGACAGATGGTTAGTGAGGCAGCTAAAACTCTTTATCTTGGTCGACGCAATCCTCTCGATTGGTCGCGTATTGCGTCGTCGGTAGTGGTCGATAAGATAAATGGTTTTTTAGGGGGAGTGATTGTGGTCGGACTAGTTGGATTATCTTTTAGCGACTTTGATTTTTCCGGTCATATCCGTTTAATCTTGATTAGCTTTTTTCTCTTGGGTGGCTTAGTTTTTATTTTATTTTATATATCGGCTTCATATATAAGACCCCGGGAAAATTTTTTACTTCAATATTCAATGCCGTCATATTTGAGACGAGTAGCCAAAATCCTAGAGGATTTGGTCCATAAAGGAAAAGAACACATAAAAGCGCCCTCACGTTTTGTCCTCGCTATAGCTTGTGCTATTGGTTATCAAATGTTGACAGTGGTTTTAATTATGATTATTTCTCAATATATTGGTTTTGAGTTGGCAATATTTGATTGGGCGTGGATTATTAGTCTCTTGTCTTTGGCTTTAGTGTTACCCCTAACCATCGCTGGACTAGGAGTGAGAGAGGGAACACTGGTCGGTCTTTTGGGTTTATTTGGTGTGTCGCCGGTCGCTGCCCTAGGGTTGTCTTTGTCGCTCTTTAGTTTACAGGTATTTTTAGCAACGATGGGTGGGTTGATACAGCTAAGGGATATTTATAAGCACTAGTTAAGTTATGAAATTTATAAAGAATAACTTTTTAAATAGGGATTGGCACTCAATTTGGCCAGTGGTTTTACCGCTAGTCTTTTTTTTAATTATTGAATTGGCGGGCCTTTTTTATGAATTTGGTTTGGCGACAGTGGGAGATGAAATGACTCTTACTAATGCCACTCTTCGTATGATTGGAGATATGGGTTGGCGGCCGGCTTATGACAGTTTTTATCATCTGCCTTTGGGGGTCTACCTTTATTTACCATTTTTTGTGCTCAGTCTTTTGGGGATGCGGTTTGGCGGTGGGTTCAGCGATTGGTCAGCAATAAAAGAGTTTGTAATTTTAGGGACACCAAACTTCTTACCCCTAGCCCGGTTTATTAATATTATTTGTGCTGGTCTAACTGCTTATTTGGTGTTTGAGATTGGTCGCCGGTTATTTGGTCGCCGGGCAGGGATTTTTTCTTTGTGGTTTGTGGTGACCAGCTTGTTGTTTGTCCAAATGGCACAATTTGCGAAGGTGTGGATGCTTCAGACCCTAATGGTTATGGTGGCCCTTTTCTTTTTAGTTCGCCTGTATCAAGCAGAAAAACCGGGTTATAACCACCACTTGTTGGTAGGTCTGGGATTAATTCTTGCTTTTGCTACGCATGCTATTGGGGCTTTGGTTGGGGTGCCGTATCTTTTTGTCCATTACTATAAAAGTGGAGGCTTTGGCCGAAGTTTTTTTGGCGATAAAAAGTTTTGGGCCACTTGCTTACTGTTTTTATGTTCTTTGCCGATAATTTTCTACCTCAACCCCCACGGGTTTACTAAGTATGGCACTTCATTCTACCCAGCCTTTGTTGCGCTTTTGCCGCCAGATATTCGTAGCGACTATGTAAGTGAAGATTTATTGAGTTATAGCAATATCGAGACTTCGGCAGGCTATAAGTTTACTTATTACGGCAAAACTTTGGCTACTTACGAACCAGTCTTACTTGTTCTCACCGTGCTCGGACTCGCCATTTTGTGGCGCCGGGAACGCAAAAAGTCTGTCTTGTTTATTTCTTTTATTTCTGCATATTATTTAGCCATTAGTCTCTTTGGGGATTTTCCTTTTTATTTTTTGCCAGTGATTCCTTGGCTTGCTCTTGTGGGTGGTTATACTATTGATCGGTTTTATCGGAAATTATCAGGCTACAAACGGTTTTTACTGGTGGTATTTTTTCTGCCGGGGTTTTGTTTGGTTTTGATTTGGTTTTCTGTTATTGGGCGGCCAAGTACACGAGAATTGGCCAGAGATTGGGCTTTTACCAATCTTCGGCCCGAACAAAATATTATAACGAACGATGTTTTTATTGATTTGCCTGAAAATCGTCTAGCTGTTGATAATATAATAAAACACGGAGGTTTTGAGACAATCAAGAGAAAATATTTACTTTCACTACCTGAGGATCAGTACCCAACGCCGAGCTTTAATATTGTACCTTTGCCCCACTACGTTGACCGTTCTGGCTTGGCGAGTCAGGGGTTTGATATTGCTATTATCACCGCTTTTTCGATACCGGAATTAGTGCAGGCTAAATCTGATATGCTAAAGCTTATACCAAACAGGAAGCTGATGTTGGTCGAATTTTTTAGACCAGACAGAAAAAATAGTGGTGTCTCTGGTAATATAGCCAATGATTTAGTTTCTCCTTTTGCTACTTTGCCACGCCTCCAGTCTTCTGGGCCGTTCATCGCAATTTACCAAATTAAAACAGAAGAAAGAAAATAGTATGATTGATACAAAAAAACCAAAAGTACTTTTTTTGATTAATAAGCTTAAACTGGGAGGGGCTGAAAACCTGGTCGTCGGGCAAGTTAACAATATTGGTCGGTATGGCTATGAGCCAACTTTGGCTTGTCTCTATTCTGACTCGCCATCAAGTATTGTTGATAGTCTAAAAATTGAAATACCTCATATTTCATTGGGGTTTCGTTTTCTTTTTGATTTACGTGGTTGGTGGAGGCTTTATTTGTATCTGCGAAAAGAACATTTTACTATTATTGTCACCAATTTATTTGAATCAAACTTTGTGGGTCGTCTTATGGCTGTATTGGCTCGGGTGCCCCACTTAGTCGCCTACGAACATAATCTGTCGCCTGATCGTCGCTTCTGGCAGGTTGTGGTAGGTCGGTTACTCCTACCTTTTACGGCCACGATTATTGTTGGGGCTACTCAAGTAAAAGACTTTTTTATCCAGCAAGAAAAAGTTCCGATTGATAAAATTTTAGTTAATTACAATGCTGTTGAATTGCTTTTTGCTGATGTTGGTAAAAAACGATCAGACGTGTTGGCTCGCTATGGGTTAGCGACTAACAAAAAATATTTAGTTACTGCTGGTCGACTAGTAGAACAGAAGGGTCATATTTATTTACTCGAAGCCATGGCTATTTTGCATAAACAAAATTCACTAAATGACTTTCAGGGTTTAATTTTTGGTGACGGTGTTTTACATGAACAGTTGACTGGTCGCGCGACTGAGTTGGGTCTAGCGGAAGTTGTTAATTTTTATCCATCGGCTCCAATGAGAGATGTCCTTGCTGTGTGTGATATTTTTGTTTTTCCGTCTCTCTGGGAAGGACTATCGTTGGCTCTTCTTTCGGCGATGAATGCTGCTAGGCCCATTGTTGCTACTAAAATAAGTGGCACCGAAGAGGCTGTGGTAGAAGGGGAGTCGGCGCTTTTGGTGCCAGCTAAAGATAGTCGAGCTCTCGCCGAAGCCTTGGTCAAAGTTATACAAGACGATAGTTTGCGACTTCACCTAGGTCAAGGAGCTAAAGACCGGTCGGAGCTTTTTTCCATAGATAAAAATGTCGAAGTTTTAGCACGACATTTTGATTATTTGGCTAACTCGTCGGTTGTGATATCATAGGCAAGATGAAATATGAGCCTCTATTTAAAGGTAAAAAGGTACTAATAACAGGTGGGGCGGGTTTTATTGGTAGTGCTTTAGCTCGGGCCCTAGTACCACTGGGTGCAAAAGTGACAGTCCTTGATGCCATGTTGCCTCTTTATGGGGGTAATATGCACAACTTAAAGTCGGTCCTTGACCAAATAAATTTTGTCGAAGGTGATATTCGAGATAGAAAATTGGTCGATAGTTTGGTGGCGGGGCAAGATTTTATTTTTAATTTTGCTGCTCAAGTTAGTCTGCCTGATTCGCAACAGGATCCATGGCTTGATCTTGATATAAATTGTGCTGGTCATCTAAACGTTCTAGAGGCCGCTCGACTTGGTGCTCCTGGTGCTAAAATATTTTTTCCATCATCGCGAATGGTGTATGGCCAGCCTAAGTATTTACCGGTTAACGAAGACCATTCGACTGAGCCGATGGTTATTTATGGGATACACAAGTTGACGGCTGAGAAGTACTACCAGCTTTATCATAAGAATTTTGGGTTACATACTATTGTGGTGCGCTTACCCAACCCTTACGGACCTGGACAGCAAATGAAGCATAATAAATATTCAGCTTTGGGATGGTTTGTGCGCCTAGCTCTAGAAGATAAAGTGATTACAGTTTTTGGTAGCGGAGAACAAGAACGCGACTATATATACATCGACGATATAACCGAAGCCTGGCTGGCATTAGCGGCCAGCGGTCAACCCGGGGAAGCTTACAATCTAGGCAATCCGGAGAAAGTATCAGTAGTTCAAGCTATTGATCAAATTCTAAGCGCCAGTGGTACTGGTACAAAAAAACATATTGATTGGCCGGCCGATCATCTTCAGCGGGAGACAGGGGGATATGTGGCAGATACTACTAAGATCGAAAAAGATACAGATTGGCGGGTTCAGACTGATTTTCAATCTGGGATTAAAAAAATGGTTCAATATTATAAAGATAATCGGCAATTTTATTGGTAAGAATGATTGTTTCTAGGAAGAAGAGTACTTATTAGGTTTAATAATATACAAAAATGACCGCGGAAGAATATATGACAAAACGGTTTCCTAGAGCAACTGAAGTAGAGCGGGTAAAAATAATCCGCGACTGGGACAATAAAATTGATACTGCTAAAAATATTGTTGCTGATTTTTCAGCTCGAACTGGTCAGCCTGTGAGTGGGTTGAGTGTTTTGGATGCGGGAGCTGGTAATGGGGGTATGTCAATCGGCTTTGCGGAGGCTGGTGCCCAAATGGTCGGAGTGGATATAGAAGCTGACTTGGTAGATATTGCTCGGGCGCGGGCCTTAGCTAGGGGAACCACAGCCGAATTTGTTCTTTATGATGGTTACCAGTTACCTTTTGCTGACGGTATGTTTGATGCCGCCTTGTCAGTTAGTGTACTAGAACATGTCACAAATCCTGCTAATTATTTAAAAGAAATATTAAGAACTGTTAAGCCGGGGGGTTATTTATACCTAGCTTTCCCTAATCGTTTGTGGCCAAAAGAAACTCACACTGGATTGTGGTTTATTACTTATCTTAGTTATTCTCTTGCCGATCGGGTGATTAAGTTATTTAAGAAAAATCCTCTAGCCGACAATAATCTTCATTTTTATGGATATTTTTCTCTAATATCTTTATTAAATAAAGCCAGAATTTCTGGCTATGAGTGGCAGATTATAGAGGAAAAGGGTGATAGTCACAATTTATTAAAAATTAGCATTAAAAATATCCTCCGCGTATTTGGGTTAAGCTATAAAATGTTTTTACCTCATATTTCGGTTATCTTAAAAAAGAAACAATCCTTGATATGAGTAAGTTAAAAGTGGCAGTCATGAGTTATGTTATTGATAACCGGTCAGCAAAAGGTTCGGCGGTGTACGCACGCCGACTGATCGAAGGTTTGACAGCTGATCCCAATACCGATCTTTATTTAGTTCACTATTATAAAAATGAAGACGAAATTTATCAGCGGGCGACAGAAGTTTTAATGCCGGTTTGGTCTTGGTTGCCTGTCGGCGGACAATTTTTGGGTCAATTGAGGTTTTTTTGGCGACAACGCCAAGTCCCTTTTGATATTATTCATTGGTGCCAACCTCGGTTGTACCCCCTGTTTTGGCTCGCTCCGGCACACAAGATTGTTTTGACGGCTCATGGTGGGGGTGATGTGACGGCTGTACAAAATTGGTCTTGGGCTAGGTTTATATTTATTTGGGTGATTAGGTTATTTCATCATAAAATAGATGTTGTAATCGCCGATTCCGAGGCGGCTCGTTTGGAAATAAACCACGCTTATGGTATACCGCTATCTAAGGTTAAAGCAGTACCAATTGGTGGCGGAGAGGACTATAAACCTATTCCCGCAATACTAGCTCAAGACTTTTTGCGCCAGAATTACAATCTAGACAAACCTTTCATTTTAGACGTGGCTCGTCTTCAGCCTCATAAAAATATCAATAGGGTTATATTGGCCTATAATAAGTTTAGACAGAGTTCAGGTTTAGATGTTGATTTGGTTATTATAGGCAAGTCTACCTCTGAAGCAAAAATTACTTATAAATTGGCAAAAGATTCTCCCTATGCTTCTTTTATCCATTTTATTGATTATGTGTCCGAAAAAGATTTGAATTATTTTTATTCAGCCTGCCTAGTGTTTCTTTTTCCTTCTTTAAACGAAGGCTTTGGTTTGCCGGTTGTAGAAGCGATGGCTGCTGGTGCGCCAGTAATTACTTCAAATATTACTTCTTTACCCGAGGTGGCGGCTGATGCGGCATACCTCGTTGACCCTTATAATGTTGATGATATTGCGGTAGCTATAGAGCACGTGGCAAGCCGTGAGGATATGCGGGCTAGTTTAAGTGGTAAGGGCCTACAACGGGCTAAAAATTTCACTTGGCCAAAAACAGTTGAACAGACGATGGCTATTTATAAAAGTGCTTTATCTTCTTAAAATATGCCTAGCTTTTGTCCTATTTGTCATCATGAGTTTGAATTACCGAACAAGCCTTTAGCTCGTCACCTGGACAATAGTGTCGATTACAACTTATGGGCTTGCCCGGCTTGTTTGGTTCAATTTTGGCTACCTTTTAAAAACCCGGGGGCCACTTGGTATGAAAATGACGACCGCTATGCTGGAGCAAATAACAAACCATCTATCGAGTCGACTGTTTATCACCGGCGGACTATTTCTTTTTTAAAACCATTAGTAGGGCGAGTTTTAGATGTGGGTTGTGGTACTGGTAACTTTTTAAATCTAGCGCGTCGGGCTGGCTGGCAGACCGCGGGGATTGATTTTGATCGTAATGCAGTAAATACGGCTCGAACTTTTTTTCAACTACCAGATATAAATGAAGCGGGATTGGCAGAGTACAGTGCTTCTGGTCCGGGGAAATTTAATCTGATTACTTTTTTTGATTTAATCGAACATATAGATAATCATCAGCATTTTTTTGAGTTGGTGCGCCACTTATTGTACCCCCAGGGGTACATTGCTATGAGTTTGCCTTGTCGTGGGGGAGCCAGCTTTCTTCAACCTCATGACTTACCACCTCGTCATTTGTCGCGCTGGAATAGCGAGTCGCTGGTTTTATTTTTAGAGAAACAAGGCTTTACGACTTTAGAGGTCAAAGAAGAACGGGCTAGCTGGTGGTTTATCGTTATGAAGTTGCGGTTTCGATATGGTCGGCTGGTTTCTTTTGGGTTAGTGCGCCATTTTAAAACATCCGGTTTTGTATCTATAGGGACGGAAGGCTTGCCGGTATCACCAAAAATTAAATCTTCTATAAACAAGTCTATTTGGGTACATTCTTTAGCTAAAATAAAAGACGGAGTGATTTTTGGAATTCCAGCCTTCTTGGTTTGGATTTACCTACATTTTACCAATCAAGACAAAATTACTCTGTTTGCGATTGCTCGTAGCAAGGCCTAGTTTTCAGCGGTGATTACCGATGGTTGAAAGTATATTTTATAAATGAAAAATAGAGATAGGACCAGGGTTACTAGTCGGTTTATTGTTAGACCTAGGACAGCCCCCCAAATACCAAAAGATTGAACTGTAGAAAGCATGGCAACTAAACCCAAGGCGGTACTGCTGGCTGAAATTATAAACAACTCTTTTATTTTTTCGTGAGCAGTTAACAGTGAGCTGGTCGGATAGGTAATAACAAAAATACTAGTAGCGGCTATGATTTGAGAGAATAATACCGATGATTCATAGTTTGGAAATAAATAATGAAAAATAAGTGGGGCGGCTAAAATATAGGTCCCTATGGCCACCAGGGCGGCTCCGGTTAAAAACAACATTTTTTTCACAAACCCATGACGAATCTCACTTGGCGACCGTAAGGTGAATTTGGCAAAAGAGAGAGGGACTATTATTCGGAAAAGCGATTTTAACCTATCGGGTATAGCTTGGGCAAAAGTATAGATAGCCACTTGCGCTGGGCCTAATATGGTAAACAAAACCAGTTTGTCTACATACTGAGTTAGGCTACTAAAAATTTGAAACCAAGTTAGATCGCGAGCGTATTCACTCATGTCGGGGTCCGTTTTACGGTTGGTCAGGTATTTTTTTACGGTAAAAATAAAACAAATCAAACGACCGACAGCTAAGAATACAAAGTAGGTAAGAATCAAGATGAGAACGTTTTTTGACCAATATAAAACAGCTACCAAACTTAAGGTTAGTGCAATGGTGGCTAAGATATCGATAATAGTTTCTACTCGGAATAGTTTCTTGCCTTCGAGGACGCTAGTGTATAGATTGGCAGCTTCTGTAAAAGGTAGACAGATGGCAATAATTAAAAAAGCAGTACTTAGGGTTGAGTTGTCGTGGATAGCGTAATAAACAGCGGCACCTAGACAAAAAGCACTAGCAATTAGGCCATAGTAAATTTTATATTTAAAACTTCTAATTACAGTACCGTCGAATGATCGGCTAATAGAGCGAGTGGTGGCCGTTGCTAGTCCTGGTAGTACCACTAGGGCGACTAGGCCATAAGCGGATTGGATGTACTTGTAGGTCCCAAAAACTTCTTTGCTAACCAGGTTGGCAAAGGCGATAGATAGAGCGAAAGCGATAATAATACTGGCTACCTGGCCGACGGTTAGCCAGACACCACCGCCAATAAAGTACCGTAGGTCGGTCTTAAGGTAAGCCTCAGCCTTATTTAGAGCCCTGGTCACTATAAAGCCCCTCATCTTTAACATAGAATCTACTATACCATATAGAGATGCTTGGCTCAGCTTGGCAAGATAAGTGACCCACGCTATGATACGTTTATTATGAAAAAACTTTATGCCGAGAGTTTCTTGGCCCCAGTCATTATTGCTGGTTTATTTTTTATCCCTTTTTTACCCCTAGTTGTTAGTGGTTCTTTGTTTTTTCCATATATTACTGGTAAAGCTTTTGTTTTTAGACTGATTGTCGAGATTATAGCCATGGCCTGGTTGGTGCTTGCTCTGCAAAGCCCTAAATATCGACCTCAGCGGTCAGGTATTATTTTGGCAGCTTTGGCTTTTGTTGCCTCTCTTGTTTTGGCTACTATTTTTAGTGATAACCCTTACCGCAGTTTTTGGAGCAATTTTGAAAGAATGGAAGGTCTGGTGACCCATCTTCATATTTTCTTTTATTTTTTAGTTATGACCTCTGTTCTAAAAGTCGAAGACTTGTGGCGTCGCCTATTCTTAACCAATCTCTTCGCCAGTCTTTTGGTTGGCGGTTATGGACTACTACAGTTGGCGGGTGCCTTACCGATTATGCAGGGTGGGGTACGCCTAGATTCAACTTTGGGTAATGCGGCCTATCTTGGTACTTATATGTTCTTCTCGTTCTTTATTACGCTCTACCTTCTTTTAGGTGAATGGAGGGATAAAAGTTGGCGGTATTTCTATTTGCTGACAATGTTGTTGCAGGTAGTTATTTTGTACCAAACCGCGACTCGTGGCGCCATTATTGGTTTTGTGGGCGGGTTGTTTCTTACGGCTTTGCTGGGTGTTTGGCACTGGCGCGGTAATACCAAGGTGCGCAATTGGTCTGGGGCGGTTGTTGTTGTCTTGCTGTTGGTGGCTGGTGGTACTTGGTTAATGCGTGATTCAGCACTAATTACTAGTAGTCCTGTTTTGTCACGATTTGCTTCTATTTCACTGGCCGACCAAACAGTGAAAGCTCGTTTCTTGGTCTGGAATATTGCGTGGCAGGGCGTAAAAGAAAAACCGATCTTGGGTTGGGGGCAGGATAATTTTCAGTTTGTGTTTAGTAAATACTACGATCCGAGGATGTATGCTCAGGAACCGTGGTTTGACCGGTCGCACAACGTTTTTCTAGATTGGTTAGTGGCTGCGGGGTTCATTGGTCTCCTCACTTACTTATTTTTGTTTGCTAGTGCTATTTGGGCTGTGGCTAGAAACAAAAACGAGATTTTCACTTCAGCTGAGAGGGTGGTGTTGGTGGGTTTATTGGTTGGCTATTTTTTCCAAAACTTGGTTATCTTCGACAATCTTACTAGTTATACTTTGTTTTTTACTCTCATTGGTTATATTCATTTTCGTCAGTCTCAAAATAGTCGGGCCGTTATTCGGTATGAATTGTCGCCCGAAAAGATTCGTCGTTTTGGCCCATTGTTGGGTGCCGGGGCCGTGGTTTTATTAGGAGCAGTTTCGTTTTTTGTTGTTGTGCGACCAGTGCTTGCTTCGGGGGCTCTAATCGAGGCTTTACGGCAATCAAATGCGGGAAATATAAAAGTAGCAGCCGATTCTTTTCAGCAAGTTTTTAATTATCACACTTTTGCCAGTAAAGAGGGATCTGAACAAGCCGCTACCGCTCTTTCTGGGGCTATTTACTATCGCCGGGCTTCACTTCAGGACCTAAACCACCTGGCTACAGTGGCAGAAAATGGTCTTAAAAATCAATTGGCTAACGCTCCCCAAGATGTCCGTCTGCTAATTTTTTACGCCGACTTACTCCAAATCACTGGTCGGCCAAAAGAGGCGTTGGCTCAACTAGAATTAGCCAAGACTTATGCTCCTGGCAAACAGGATATTTACAATCGTTTGGCTTTTTACGCCATTGAATCTGGAGATAAAGAGGCCGCTCTTTCCTATGCCAAGCAGTCTTTCGATTTGTTGCCAGAAAATGACACAGCACGAAAAGCTTATGGGTTGATTGCTTTGCGGACTGGCAACAGGGCTCTGGCTGAAAAAATATTGTTGCCTAAGTTTGGCACGATGGCGGTCGACGACGATAGTTTTATTAATTACTATTCCAGTCAAAAGCGCTATGATTTGGTTGCTCAAATCTGGGAACAACGACTGAAAGATAGCCCGACCAGTGGTGAAATAGCGTCTAAGTATGCGATGGCTGTCTACGCTACCGGGAACACCGCTCGAGCTATCGCTATTTTAGAAAAAGCTAAAACGGCAGACCCTAGTTTTGCTTCAGAAGCGACTAAACTAATAGAAGCTATCAGAAAGGGTGCGGTGCAGGTAAACTAGAATTTATCATTACTTGACTTTTAAGTCGTTTTCTGCTAAGATGGGGGAGTGAGTGTTGTGATCTTATTCTAGATTGCGACTCCCAATGCGTTTAAATGTCTTACATGAAAGCCCCCTTCGGGGGGTTTTTGTGTGGTCAAAAATTGAAGGAAAACAGGGTCTCTTGCAATAGGTAGCCGGTGATATATCATATAAGAGTGGGTTGTCGGTACAAGTGGCCGGCGATTGCACTCACATTAAGACATTTAGCCTTTGGAGTTTCGCCTCGCCGGCCTCTTGTGCCGTCGGGCAACCAAAACAAAAACCGGAAACATTTTAAATGTTTCCGGTTTTTGTTTTGGTTTTAATATTTTTACTTTTCTAAAAATTTTAGAAGTTGATAAGCTAAATCATTTTTTAGTTTTCAAAATTAGAAAAATATTTTAAATTAAATCTTTTTTAATATTTTTTAGTAAAAAAAAGATTTTTAGTAAAAAATTTTAGTGTGACGGTTATCCACATTTTTTTTATGAAAAATATTGTGAGTAAGTTTTGTTTGAAGGATAATGTAATTAAGAATTTGTAACAACAAAATTTTTCATCGACAAAATTTCCTAGAAAGGTCGAAGGTTGTTGCAAAATATTTTAAAAATAATTTTTTCTAAACCATGGCAAAAAAGAAAAAGGCAGCCAAGAAGACTGCTAAGAAGCGCCCAGCTGCTAAGAAAAAGGCAACCAAAAAAGCTGCCAAGAAAACTGCAAAGCGCAAAACTGTAAAGCGTCGCAAATAGTTTTCACAAACCACCCCGCAAGCGTAGCTTGCGGGGTGGTTTTGCGTTTATTGGTGTGCCTCGAGTAGAAGGGGCACAATCAAGAGAAACGGCGGAGCCGTTTCCTCTTCCAAAAAACCAGCCCTGGTGCCACCTGCGAATACTCTGTCGGCTTTACCGCGGGAATCGACAGGTGGACTGGTTTATTTTGTTTTAAAAACCGCCATTTTCAAATAGGGTATTTTGTGCTAGACTAAGCTCTAATTTAGGCTTAAAAATATGAGTATTTTAAAGGCGATATTTGGCGACAACGATAAGCGTGAGGTTAAAAAAATCCAACCACTAATCGAGAAAATAAACTCTCTGGAGTCAGTTTTTTTGACCTTGTCTCCCGAAGAGCTAAAAGCTAAAACCGTTGAATTTAAAAAACGAGTGGCCGACGGGGAAACCTTGGAACAAATTTTACCAGAGGCCTTTGCGGTTGTGCGGGAAGCTTCTAAACGGACCTTAGGTCAGCGTCACTTTGATGTTCAGTTGGTTGGCGGGGTGGTACTCGCCCGTGGTGGTATTGCCGAGATGCGGACCGGAGAAGGTAAAACTTTGGTGGCTACCGCTCCGACTTATTTACATGCACTCACTGGCAAAGGGGCCCACGTGGTAACCGTAAACGACTATTTGGCTCGTCGCGACGCCGCTTGGATGGGTCAAATTTACAACGCGCTTGGTCTTTCGGTAGGGATTGTTAATCAGCACGAAAGTTTTTTGTATGACCCAGCTCATACTGAAAAGGATAGTGAGCGCGACAGTGTGGCTTCGTATAAAGTGGTTTACGAATTTTTAAAACCTTGTGCTCGTCGCGACGCCTACTATGCCGATATTACTTATGGAACCAACAATGCTTTTGGTTTCGACTATTTGCGTGACTATTTAGCTCATAACGATACCCAGCTGTCGCAACGACGGGCTAAAGATGAGCGTCACCACTTTGCTATTGTCGATGAAGTCGACTCTATTCTTATCGACGAATCTCGTACCCCTCTTATTATTGCCGGTCCGGCCGCCGCGGCCGAAAACCTTTATGGTACGTTTGCCTCGCTCGTAGCTAGTTTTAAGGAAGACGAAGACTATACTGCCGATCATAAATTTCATTCGATTGCTCTGACTGAACGCGGTATTGAAAAGGCCGAACAGGCCCTGGGGATTGAAAATATTTATACCGACAAGGGGATAAAATATGTGCACCACTTAGAAACGGCCGTCCGCGCCAAAGCTTTATATGAAAAGGACAAGTCTTATGTGGTGAAAGACGGCGAAGTTATTATTGTCGATGAATTTACCGGCCGTCTACAGCCGGGCCGACGCTGGTCCGAGGGTTTGCACCAAGCCGTGGAGGCCAAAGAAGGAGTGGCAATAAAAGAAGAGTCGCGCACTTATGGTTCAGTTACTCTGCAAAACTATTTCCGCCTTTACCAAAAGATTTCGGGTATGACTGGTACAGCAAAGACTAGTGCCGAAGAGTTTGAGAAGGTTTACGGTCTGGATGTGGTGTCTGTTCCGACCAACAATATTCCCAAACGTATCGATTATCCCGATTTTATTTTTCAAACTGAGACTGGTAAATTTAAAGCCATTGCGCGTCGAGTGCGTGAGTTGTACGACCTGGGCCAGCCAGTACTTATTGGTACAGTGTCTATCGAAAAAAATGAGCTTCTGTCTGCTTATTTGAAAAAAGAGGGTATACCTCACGAAATTTTAAATGCCAAAAATCATGAACGGGAAGGAGAAATTATTGCTGCTGCTGGTAAGAAAAAAAGTGTCGTGATTGCGACCAATATGGCCGGTCGTGGCGTGGATATTAAGCTGGGTGGCCGCATCGCCACTGAAGCCGAAGCAGAAGAAGTGAAAAAATTGGGCGGATTGTTTGTTTTGGGTACAGAACGTCACGAGGCTCGCCGGATCGACAACCAGCTCCGGGGGCGCTCGGGCCGCCAGGGCGACCCCGGGTCGACTCAGTTTTATATTTCGCTTGAAGACTCACTGATGAAAGTTTTTGCCTCTGACCGGGTAAAAAATATGATGGGCCGTTTTGGTATACCCGAAGACGAGCCGATTCAAAATATTATTGTTTCGCGCGCTATCGAAAGCGCCCAGTCGCGTATTGAGGGGATGAACTTTGATAGCCGTAAACACCTACTTGAATACGACGATGTGGTGAACTTTCAACGTGTCACGATGTATGCTCGGCGTGAAGATGTGCTTTTGGGGGGCAATGCCGAAATCGAAGCCTTCTTGTCGCGGGCAGCACTTGAGCTTGGTCTGACGGAGGACGAACAGCGGGCTTTGGTGGATCAATTTAAATCAAAAGAAGCTTCGCATGGTCAGGACTATGTGTCGGCAGTGCGTGAGCTTATCTTGCAGGTCATTGATATGTATTGGATGGAACATTTAGAGGCTATCGACTATATGAAGGGTTCGGTGCGTTTGCGGGCCTATGGCCAGCGGGACCCGCTCGTTGAATTTAAACGTGAAGGCCTAAAAATGTTCAAAGATTTAGAAGCCTCGATTTTTGCTGATGTGGTTAAACTTTTTCCCAATATTGGTACTGAACTGAAACCAGCCGAAGCCCCGGCTCTACAAGAGGTGCACACCGATGTTTCGGCTCTGCCCGGGGCTGACCCGCTTAATGCTGGTGACACCCGGTCAAATGTGGGCGATGAAATGAAAGTTGGTCGCAATGACTTGTGTCCTTGTGGGAGTGGAAAAAAATATAAAAAGTGTCACGGACAGTAAGGGGCGTAAAAAGTAAGAAATATAAAATTTAAAAAAGAAATAAATAATATCATAAAAATCGCACTCGGTGCGATTTTTATGTGGATAACTATTAAATTGGTTTGCAAAAAATTACTAAATATCCCCACCAAAAATGCGACTAAAATTCAGTCGCATTTTTGGTGGGGATTTATCCACAAAAACCCTTTATTTATCAAAATAAAATAGCTTAAAAATGCTATAATTTTACTAACTAAATAGATGCCAACTAGATACGGAAAACTGTTGAAGATAATCCGTTGTTATGTGTTGGTTTTCAGGCAAATGATTTTTAAATTTGCCTTTTCGAAGTGGACTAACAGAAAATTTGTACTAAGGAAAGTCAAGGTCTTTTGCGTGATGTGTGTAGTAGCTGGTGTACTTCTGGCCCCGGTTACTTCTACAGCCGCTATTAATCAGCAAATAAATTATCAAGGTAAGCTGACCGACTCGGCTGGTGACGCTGTGGCCGACAGTTCGCGTAGTACGGTATTTTCTCTCTACACTGTTTCGTCTGGTGGTTCAGCTGTCTGGACCGAAACGCAAAATGTTTCTTCGGTCGATGGTTTGTTTAGTGTAATGTTGGGTTCGGTCAGCTCTCTTTCTGGTGTTGATTTCAATCAGACCCTTTATCTTGGAGTAAATGTGGCCGGCGACGGTGAAATGTCACCCCGCAAAACTATCGGTGCTGTGCCCGCCGCTTTCAATGCCGACAAGCTCGACAACCTCACTTCATCTGATTTTCTTTTAGCTACCACTACCAACGCTTCGGCCACTATTACCGCTTTAAACGTAGAACGATCTACTACCACCAATGCCACCACCACTAGTTTGCATGTGGTAGGCAATCAGTCTATCGCTGGCTTACTTTCTGTTTCTGGCAACGGAACATCGACCTTTGCGGGCAATTTACAGGTCGACAGTGACACTTTGTTTGTTGATTCGGTAAACAATCGGGTTGGGGTTGGTACTACTACTCCTGCTGCCAATCTGACAGTTTTTGCTAATACTGGTACCACTACTTTGCGTCTTCATAATTCGGGAACAGACCTAAACACGGTGTTGCAGTTTATGGAAGATGAGGTGGGGCAAGGGATGGAAATTTTATACGACGCCAATGCCGATGATTTAATCATCCAAGGTATTGGGGAACAATCGCCAATATTTACTGTCGCTCGTACTGGCGGTATTGGTATCAACAAAATCAATCCACTAACTGCTTTAGATATTGTTGGCACTGCTTCTTCTACTGGCTTACAAGTAAATGGCAATGGAACGATTACGGGAAGTTTGACTTTAGGTACGGCCCTAGGTGTTGCAAGTGGTGGTACTGGCCTCACTTCTACGCCGACCTATGGCCAAGTGCTCTTGGGCAATGGGTCTGGTGGTTATAGTTTGGTGGCCACCTCTACACTTGGTTTGGGTGGTAGTGGTGGAGGGTCTGTGACTTCAGTCGACGCTTCTGGTGGTACCACTGGCTTCAGTTTTGGCGGGGGCCCCATCACCACCTCTGGTACTCTGACTTTGTCCGGCACTTTAGTGGCAGGCAATGGTGGTACCGGCTTATCGTCGGTGACCGCTAATCAAATTTTAATTGGCAATACTGCTGGTACTGGTTGGACTCAAATGGCGACATCTTCACTTGGCTTAGCTATCTCGGATACGACTGGCACTCTTGCTGTCTCTCGTGGTGGTACCGGCCTCACTTCCACCCCAAGCTATGGGCAAATATTAGTCGGCAATGATACTGGCTATACTCTTACTGCCACCTCTAGTTTAGGTATTGCTTTGTCTGACACGGTTGGCACTTTGAGTGTGGCGAAAGGAGGCACGGGCGCCACCACTTTCGGCCAAGGTTGGCTCTACTCCGACGGCGGTACCGGCGCGCTCGCCGCCTCCACTTCCCCGACGGTCAATTACATCACTGCGACTTCAACGACTATTGCTTCTTTTTTAACCTACGCTTCTTCGACTGCGTTTACCGGTGGCAGCGTAATGCTTTCCGCTACAGATATTCGAGATGTGACTAGTTCTGGAGCGGGAAATCTAGCAATTTCTTCTCGCCAGGTAAACGGCAGTGGTCTAGATTTTAAGTCGTGGCGATCTGGTGGTTATCGGACATTAAGTTTAGCCAATGATGCGGTTACGCAGTGGACATTTGGTGAAAACAGCTCAAGTGATTTTGTGACAAACTTCACCAATGCCGGTTCGGGTCTTATGAGCGTTCAAACAGAAGGAGCTTTTTCAGCACTTGGCGCCGCGGCCACTTCCACTTTTGCGGGCGGTTTGGCGGTAGAGACAAGTGGTTTGGTGTATGACTATACGACCAACAATGTGGGTATTAATACTGCTTCACCGACTCAAAAATTACACGTGGCCGGCAGTGTGTATTCCAGTGGTATTTATTATGGCCAAGCCACTGCCCCTGGTATTTGGCTCGACGAGACCAACGGGGCCACTTTAAAAGGTGCATATTTTATTTTAGATGACGGCGACTTCCAAATTCAGCGACGAGCCACCGCCTTTGGTGCTTATGAAGCAAGCCCTTATCGTTTTTCTATTTCCGCTCCAGCTAGTTCTTTGACGGTAAACTCAACAGGTACAGTTTCTATTCCTTATGCTTCTTCCACCGCCTTTACAGTTTCCGGCACTTCTTATTTAGGCACAGTGGCTTCTGGGGTTTGGAATGGGACTGCTATTGGGGTGGCCTATGGTGGCACTGGCCTCACTTCCATCCCTACCTATGGCCAAATGTTAGTCGGCAATGGTACGGGCTACACCCTCACTGCGACTTCATCTCTTAATATTGCCTTGTCCGACACGGTGGGGACTTTGTCGATTGCGAAGGGTGGGACCAATGCTACTTCACAAACAACCAATGGTGTAAATTATTTTGATGGTACGTCTATTACTTCGGGTTCAGGTCTTACTTACAGTGCTTCGGCTTTGTCCTTATTAAATGGTAGTGGCGATGCCACTGTGAATATTGATGCTGCTGATGCCGACGATGCTATTCTCCAGCTCTTAGCTGGGACTGGAGAATATACTCAAATTATTCACGATGGTACTGCCAACATTGCTTATTTCCGCAACCGTACTAATGGTGGTGACATATATTTAGGAGCAAGCAGTACTGTTTATGGGCTACATTATCCTCTCCGTATTTACGACAATACGATGGTCTTTAATGATGAGTCTAATGATTATGACATTCGTTTTGAAGGAGATACTGATGCCAACCTTTTATATCTAGATGCTGGTAGTAGTAATATTGGTATCGGTATTGCGGCCCCGGCATATAAGTTAGAGGTCAACGGTTCAGCGTCAACGACTAATTTATATTTACCAGATACGACCACCAGTAGCACGGGCATAGTTTATAAAGGGACATCACGTTTATTGCATAATTTCGGGGCAAGTAACTTGTTTATTGGAGTGGACGCTGGCAATTTTACACTAACAACGGCTGATTATAGCGTAGGATTGGGGGCTTATACCCTAGATGCATTAACTACTGGAACTCAAAATACGGCTATTGGGTACAATGCTTTGTCAGCTATTTCATCAGGTAATCAAGGTACAGCGGTTGGTTATACCGCATTGTTGGCTGCTACTGGTGGTAACAATACGGCGGTGGGAGCTGCAGCTGGACGGTCTATTACTACTGGTAATACCAATACATTTTTAGGATATAGTACTGGTTATAATGCTAGTCAAAAGGTAGATGCTACCAACAGTATGGCTCTCGGTTATAATGCTTACACTACCGCTAGTAACCAAGTAGTAATTGGAAATACATCAGTGACTCAAACATTGTTAAATGGCAATGTTGGGATTGGGCAAACTTCACCTTCATATACTCTCGACGTCACCGGCAACGCTCGCTTTACCTCACTGGTGGACGCTGCTAACTTTGTCGCCACTTCCACCACCGCCACCTCCACTTTCGCGGGCGGTTTGGCAATAGAAACAAGCGGGCTGGTATATGACTATTCCACCAACTATGTGGGTATTGGCACAGCATCACCCGCTTCCAATCTAGAAATTGCTCGAACCGACGGCGCAGCTGCATTCACTTTGAGTCGTTCTGGGACCAGCGTCTTTACTATCGGTGCCAATACTTTTAATACTAATTTTAGTTCTACCAATGACTTTCGTTTTTCAGCGGGGACGGCCAGCGATGCTGTGACAATTCAAGACAATACTGGTTATTTAGGTGTTGGTACTACCACTCCAACAGGAAAGTTGCAGGTGGTATATTCTACTGCCAATACAGCTAACGGTTTTAAAGTGGCACCATCCGCTGCAAGTAATAGGACCTTGTTAGTAGACGGCAATCAGTTAGACGTTATATATTCTAATACCCAAGGTGTTGGAACTACTGCACATCTTCTCTTACAGACCGCTGTTGGTGCTGGTTTTACCGGGGTTGGTTCGTCCACCCCTTTTGCTAAGTTAGCTGTCGAAAATACTGGTACCGACTTATCGTTTGCGGTCAACGATGTCGCTAATGATTCTTCCCCATTCGTGATTGATGCAAGTGGGAACGTGGGGATCGGGACCTCCACTCCAACGACCATGTTAGACATTGATACAGGTTCTAACAGTACTGGCTTACGTTTGCGTGGTGCTGACGAAAACACGGAAATAGGAGACCTTTATTTGACCGCGGGCGGTGGATTTAAAATTAGTACTGCCAATTCTTTAGGTTCCGCAGCCTTTATAGACCTAGACCCCAATGATAATAGTTTCGGTATGATTATTAGAGATTCCAGCACTGGTACTGGTTCTACTGCTTATACTAATTTCTACACAAGTGACGCCACAATTGATTATTTAAATATTGTTGTCGGCGCTCCCAATTCTACGGTAGGGCTAGTTATTGACGCTAATGATAATGTTGGCATCGGCGACTCTACTCCCACTTACAAACTCGACGTCACCGGCAACGCCCGCTTCACTTCACTCGTCGACGCTGCCAACTTTGTTGCCACTTCCACTACTGCGACTTCCACTTTTGCTGGCGGACTTGCTGTTGAGACATCTGGTCTGGTGTATGACTACTCGACAAATTTTGTGGGAGTTAACACAGCAACTCCCCACGGAAACTTGGAGGTAGATGGGAGTATTTATTTGAGCCGAGAAAACAGAGGAATATTTTTTAACAACTACTTCAATGGCAGTAGTTATACAACTATAAATACCGGGGAATCGGGAGTGTTAAACTTTGGAGCAAGTGGGGAATTGTCCTATAGTACTTCGGCTTCTAGGTCGGCCGCAACAACAGGAAGTCATACTCAATTATTTACAGTTTTAAATACTGGCAACTTTGGAATTGGTACTTCTACCCCGGGCACCCTTTTGTCTATCGGCAACACTGGTACGGGGCCTATCAACTTGTCGGCGACCGCCACCTCCACCTTTGGTTTTGGTATCAACCTAAAGGGCGGATGTTTTGCTATCGGTGGTGTGTGTGTTGGCGGTTCTTCTGGTGGTTCGGGGACGGTAAGTAGTGGCACAACTGGACAGATTCCGTATTATGCTTCTGCTGGGACAACACTGTCGGCGACTTCTTCTTTAAATATATCTCCTACTGGAAACGTTGGTATTGGTGTTACAGCTGAGACCAGAACAGATCATTCCCAATGGGAATTAAAAATTAATCCACAACAAAGTTCATCTGTTGGTAGTGGATTAAACATTTATGCCAGCTCAGCCAATACTCTCTTAGGTATTCTATTAAATAATACCACCAACGCAGACTATGACTGGTATTTGCAAGTCGGTGGCTCGGGCGATGCTGGTGGGTGTAACGGCTGTTTTAAAATTACAAATGATGGTTCGGGCTTAACGATAGATCCAACTAATAATCGAGTAGCTATTGGTGGTGGTTTGGCAACATATAAACTTGATGTTAGAGAAGCTCGAGACGGTTCTTATTCTGCCAACTTTGAAAATACTGCTGACTCTAGTCTAGCCTACGGATTAAGGGTTTTGGCGGGCGCAGAGGTGCCAAGTGGTACGTATACAACTTATTATTTAAGTGCAGTTGATGGGGACGGTACAAGCGTTGGATATTTGGCAGATGTTAACGGCACCTTTGCAGTGACTGACGTTTCCGATGTTCGAACAAAAACTAATATTACAGACACTAGTTTAAGTGGTCTGGATATAGTAAATAATCTTAGAGTCGTTGATTTTAATCGTAAGTCTAATCCTAATGGGGTAACTCTCCACGGGTTTATCGCTCAGGAAGTTCAAGATGTTTACCCGAGTGTTGTTACCGAAGATGAAAATGGTTATTTAGGTATTGTTAAATCTGAATTTATCCCTGTTGTTATAAAAGCGATTCAGGAGCAACAGCAACAAATCAATAATTTATCGTTTGGTGTTGCAACCACTACTAACTATAGTCAATTGAGTGAGCGTATTGCCGCGGGTGAAATATCTAGTAATGCAATTTGGGTCCTTGATCAAGAAACCGGTGATATTATTTCTCTCTCTTCTTTAAATCTAAACAATAAGTCTTTGAAAAATGTGAAAGATATATTAGGAGCCAGCGGTAATTGGTCTATTTCTGAAGAAGGTGAATTAGTGGTAAAGAAGATAAAAACTGATGATTTGGAGGTTAAAAATGGTATTACATTAGAAGATAAATCTACAGGATCATATTATTGCATTTCTATTTATGATGGTGAAATGAAAACAGAATCCGGCAAGTGTGAAGATGCGTCTATTATTGAGGGGCCAAACGAGACTGACCCTGGTACTACCCCAGAAAGTGGTTCTTCTGAACCAGGCGCTGGCGACGGC
>CAZIIR010000003.1:31893-36793 GCA_964539475.1 uncultured Candidatus Saccharibacteria bacterium | reverse complement strand
ACATTGCGCTCGCGAGCGGCAGTTTTTTGGTCCCACCAGCTATACTGCACCTTATCAGGGTGAAGTCGGCGAAAACTGTCGACAAAACCCTCGGCCACAAATATGTCGAGCCAGTCGCGCTCGACGCGCATAAAACCAGAGGTGTTTTCATTTTGCTTTGGTCGAGCTAGGTCAATAGCTTCGTGAGCAGTGTTTATATCCCCCGTAAAAACAATGGGCTTGCCAAGTTTTTTTAACTTTTTAAGATAAGTTAAAAATTCTTTATAAAACTGCAATTTATATTTAAGGCGCTCAACACTCGCTCCCCCGTTGGGAAAATAAATATTCAAAAAAATAAAATCCGCAAAATGTAACTCCAACACGCGCCCTTCGGCCGACAGTAAAGTGTTGCCAAAGTCGGTCACCACTTTATGGGGAACAATTTTAGTGTAAACCCCTACCCCACTATAGCCCTTCTTCGGCCCACAACAATGCCAATAAGAATTGTAGCCGGCTGGGTGCAACAAGGCTTGAGACAACTGAACATGGTCATGAACTTTTGTTTCCTGCACGGCCACGATGTCGTATTTACCGGTAGCTATAAAATCCAAAAAACCTTTCCGTTCGGCCGCCCGAATACCGTTTACATTCCAGGAAATGAGAGAGATTTTCTTAGCCATATAGGCAAGTATAACATGACTACTAAGCAAACTTTTTTAGGACTTGAAAGTCTTTTTTGAGGGTCTCTTTTAGAGACTGGTTATAAATAGTGGCGGCGGGGTGGTAGAGCGGTAGTACCAACACTTCCCCGTGCGGAGCCAAGGCCCGAATAGTTTTACCGTGCAAATTGGAAATAGGCTCGGCACTTTCAATGGCGCCGTATTTTTCTAAAATATATTTCATCGAAAACCGCCCCAGGGTGGCAATAACTTTTGGCCGAATAATATCAATCTGCCGATCCAGAAATGGTGAATAGACCATAATCTCGGCCGGCGACGGGTCGCGGTTTTCTGGGGGCCGGTCTTTCACAATATTGGTAATATAGACACTTTCCCGCGCCAGGCCGATACCGGCGAGAAGCTCATCTAAAATTTTACCCGAGGCCCCGCAGAAAGGCCGCGCGGTCTTGGCCTCGTTTTGACCAGGTGCTTCCCCAATAAACATAATCGGCGCATCATGGCTACCCTCCCCGATAACAGGAAAATAGTGGTTCTCGACCCGATACGAGTAAAGGGGCGAGGCTTCCAACCCCAACACTTCGTCCCGCACTGCTTTCATTAATTCTTTTTTATTTTCCTTGGCCATTTTAGTCAGTATAAATTTAATATAAGCCAAAGTACTAACCAGTAGCAAGCGAGGTCAGACTAAATTTTTGGCAACCTAAAACCCCGCTTTTAGTTTTTGAAGATTCAAAAACTAAAAGCGGGGTTTTAAAGTAAAACTATTCAGCGCTTACTCCAGCGTCAACGCTTGCGCCTGCTTCAGTAGAAGCATCAGTAGCAGTTGTGTCGTCACCAGTTGTGAAAGAACCGGTGCCGTTGTCGCCAGTATCAACCATACCGTCAGTCGTAGTATCAACAGCGGCGTCGTTCTGGTTCATGTACCAAACTACACCAGCAATGATGATAACGATGACAACAATGGCGATGATTACATTTTTAGACATAGTTGCTTTGTTTATTTTGTAATCGACCTTTCAGATTACGATAGACAGACAATAGCACTTTTAGGTTGATTTTTCAATGTTTAGACCAATGTGGATAAGTAATATCCATACTCGTCAAGGGTACGAGTTTGCCTTAGGCTTGCCACGACTCCATATCCCCCCAATTGGGCCCCGTCTCAATATTAACCGCCAGTGGAACCTCAGTCTTCACTACTGCCACCATTTCCGCCTCAATTAGGGCCACGGCCCTAGGTACCACGTCCTCCTCTACCTCATAAATAAGCTCATCGTGAACCTGCAACAAAAAATGCACTTGGTTATCTAGTTTGGCCTTTTTTAAAGCCTCCTCAATCCGAATAGTGGCGATTTTTACAATGTCAGCTTCAGTTCCCTGAATCGGCGCATTGCCGGCTTGGCGCTCGGCCTGGGCCCGCACAAAAGGTAGTTTAGACTTTAAGCCAAGGTAGTAGCGCCGGCGACCAAACATTGTTTCCGTATAACCCTTGGCATAAGCGTCGTGGGTCACCTGATCAAAATATTCTTTCACAGTTTTAAATTCCTCAAAATAGCCATCATAAAATTTCTGCGCTTCTTCCCGCGTGCCACCCAAATTGACTCGCAAAGAATTGACCCCCATACCATAAATAATGCCGAAGTTTACCACCTTGGCTTTCCGGCGCATTTCACTAGTCACTTCACCCTCTTTTACACCAAAAATACGAGCAGCGACCGAAGTATGAATATCTTTGCCGGCGGCAAAAATCTTTTTCAGAACTGGGTCACCCGACAAAATAGCGAGCACTCGTAGCTCAATCTGGGAATAGTCGGCTGCCACTAAAATATGCCCCGGGGTTGCCACAAACCCGCGCCGAATCGCCATTCCATACCCATCTGAAGCGGGAATATTTTGTAGATTAGGGTCAGTACTCGACATTCGACCAGTAGTCGTGCCCGCCTGGTTTAGCTTAGAGTGGAGGCGGTCACCTTGGTCTACTAGTTTAGGAATAGCATCAATATAGGTCGAGGCAAGCTTGGCCAATTCGCGATATTTTAAGATAAAATCGACAATCGGCGCTTCGGCTGCCAGCTTAAGTAACTCCGACTCTTTGGTCGAACGGGCCCCGCCGGCTGTCTTTTTTAGACCTTTAGCGGTCAGCCCTAGCTCATCAAACAGCACCACCCCAAGTTGTTTTGGTGAATTAATATTAAACTCGTGTCCCGCCAGCTCATAAATTTTTTTCTCAAGCTTTTCTAGTTCTAAATGAAATTCTTTAGACAATTTAGTGAAGCATTTTTTATCAACCAATATTCCCCTGGTTTCCGCCCGCTCCAAAATCGGAATAAGGGGAAGCTCAATTGTCTCGTAAACTTTCATTAGGTCTTTCTCGATCAAATCTTGTTTTAGCTTTTTTACCGCTTCGGCCAAACTACTGGTTTTGGTATAAGAATAAATTTGTTCTAAATCGGCACTACCTTTATCCGAATCAACCAACCACAACATTAGTGAGGCTTGTTTAAACAACACCGGGTCAACTTTTTCCATAACTACTTCTTCCCCATTAGAAATCGGACCTTTACCAAGCGCGCTTCGCACTCGCGCTAAAAGAGTCCGAAAGTCGAGCTCGGCAAATATTTTTTCAATCCCATCTAAGTCAAAAGTTTCGGCCCAGTTTTTCTCCGGTAAAACAAAGTCTATCGGGACATCGCGCCGAATAGTGGCCAGAGTTTTAGAAAACAGCGCCTCTTCTTCGCCATCTTTTAACAAATTAATAATCCTAGGTGTGAGCCCGGCGTCTAATAGTTTTTTATCACTTTTGGCTAAAATTTTATAAATATCTTCTAGAGACCCAAACTGGCTAATAAGAGCTGAAGCGGTTTTTTCACCGATACCTTTGATACCAATAATATTGTCCGACTGGTCACCAGCGAGCCCTTTAAAGTCGGGCAAAAAAGTTGGAGTAAACCCGAAACGCTCGACCACGGCTTTTTCATCATAAGTTACCGTGTCGGTCAGACCTCGCTTTAGGGTGTAAACCCGCACCTGGTCGCCGGAAACTAGCTGGAGGGTATCCATATCCCCCGAAGCAATAATCACCTCCAGGTCTTCAATATTTTTAGTTTTGTCGACAATAGTGCCAATCACATCGTCGGCTTCAAAACCCGGTAACGCAAAAACCGGCACATGAAAAGCGGTAAAAATATCACGCGACCGGTCCATCTGGGCAATGAGGGCGTCATCGGTTTTCACCCGGCCCGCTTTGTACTGGTCATACACTTTTTTCCGAAAAGTTGGTTCAGCTAGGTCATAACCCGCCGCCATATAATCGGGCTTTAGCTCGGTAATAATCCGCAACAACATTGAGGCCAAACCATACAGACCACCAGTTGGTTCGCCACTGGGCGACACAAAATCCGGCAAGGCGTGATACGCCCGGTGCAAAATCGCGTGTGCATCAAACAAAACTAAACGTTTTTTATATTTAGATTTCATAAGTGATTTCGCGCATATTGTCGTCGATAAACTTAAAGCTGATTTTTTTGGCACCAACAGGAATAATATCGGCCACCTGTTCGGGCCACTCAATCACAATTAGGTTCTCACTCTCACTTTCAATTGTTTCAAAACCTAACTTAGCCAAATCACCACCTTCACTAAGCCGGTAGGCATCGATATGAATAAGTTTTTTAAAACTTTGTCCGACTGGTAAATCGTAAATTTTTTCAATGACAAAAGTCGGACTAGAAATATTTTCTACCACTCCGAGACTAGCTGCTAAACCTTGAGTAAAAGAAGTTTTGCCCGCCCCAAGGTCGCCATAGAGAGCAAGAACAGTCGCCCGCTCGGCTGGTTTTAGGAGACCAACAATTTCAGCGGCTAGGGCTTTGGTTTCGTTTAGATTGGTAGTGGTAATAGTTGGCATCTTATAAATGAGTTTAACATAGCTCTCGGTCTGGTTGTATAAAAAATTTAAGCCCGGGGTTCGCGTAGCGAACCCCGGGCTGTCTGTGGTCTTCCGAGATACTAATCCCGAAAGATTCCACTTATCCCTCCAATAACCTCTCCTCCAGGGAGTTTGCGCCCCTCCCACTCCACTTGTTGGTAAGGCCGCGAGGAGGAACCACCGCCACGGGACTGGTTCCGCATGACGTCGCGACCGAGGTCGACGAACGTATCGGTCATCTCCTCGCGATGCCGGTATTGGTCCCGACGGGCGTCGATCGACGCCTCTACCCCGCGCTCCTGGTGGCGGTTTT
>CAZIIR010000003.1:27881-31793 GCA_964539475.1 uncultured Candidatus Saccharibacteria bacterium | reverse complement strand
TGGTCCCGACGGGCGTCGATCGACGCCTCTACCCCGCGCTCCTGGTGGCGGTTTTCTTCCCGGAACCACCTGTAGTCATCGTCGGCGCGGGAGGTTTCGACCCGGAGCTCTTGGGGCCCCACCATCTCCTGCGGGCGGTCGTACTGGCGCTTCATCGCCCCCCGCTCGGCGATATACCGCGCCGGGGGTTGGCCCTGCGGTTGGGTTTGGCGCAAAGCCGAACCTGGACCACTGGCGACAGACGGCGCCGGGGGGTAAGAATACCCGTAGGCTTGGGCCGTTTCGCTGGCGCTCTTAATCTTCTCGCTCGAGCCACTCACCTGCACCGGGGCCACTTCCGCCTTCGCCTCCGGGACCAGGACAAAGGGTTCCAGGTCCGACACGGCCACCGACTTCTCGGGCACCGGCCGGGTCTCACTGACCTTAGGGGCAGTCCGAGCAGGACCTTTCCGCTTTCCCGTCTGGGCACCCGCACTCAAACCAATAAGCACAAACGCCAGGAAAATCGTGAAAATACGCATAGGAACCTCCTTCCGCTTGGCGGAAATTGAGAAATCATTGGAAATTTTAGGACCACCTTAACTACCCTCTATTATAGCATATATACATACTTTGTCAATACCCTCATTTTCTCCCCCACTTACCCCAAATCTATATTTTTTATACTGAAAAAAACTTATACCCAGTTTTAAATTTGCGCGAATGAAAAGTGATTGTTAGTAATATGTTCAGACACACAGTTACGCGCGCAAAAAATTGTTTTTAGAGCTTAGCAAAGGTACAATTAGTATCAATGTCTATAATCTTTGACGAAGAAAAGCAAAATAAACGACTCGACGAACTTCACTACGAAGAAGCCGAGGCACTGGCTCAAGTATTGTCTAAGCGCTATCAATTTCCCTACGCCGATCTTTCCAAAACCTCAATCAATGCTGATGCTCTGCGTCTGATCCCTGAAGCCGAAGCCCGCGCCGCCAATGTGGCTGCCTTTCGCACGATTGGTAAAAAGTTATCACTCGGTACTCTCTCGCCCAACAACGACAAGCTAAAAAATATTTTGGCCGACCTGGAACAAAAGAATTTTAGCGTCACTTTGTACATAGTCTCCGAGGCAAGTCTCGCTTGGGCGTGGGAAAGATACTCCGAAGTCGCCGCTACCAAAAAAACCGAAGCGGGTATGATCGACATTTCCAACGAGCATATCGTCGCCTTCCTGAAAGACTTTCAGAAATTGGCCGATGTTACTACCACAATTGTCACTGAGGGTAGACGTGTTTCGCGCGAAGGTGGTATTTCCACTATCTTGGAAATTATCTTGTCGGGGGCGCTAGCCCTCGAAGCTTCCGACGTGCATATCGAACCCGAGGAAACGGCTATTCGTTTACGTTACCGCATCGATGGTGTACTCCAAGACGTGTCAGATTTTGACCCCAAAATTTACCGGCCAATCCTCTCGCGCATAAAACTAGTTTCCGGACTGAAACTAAACGTCAAACAATCGGCCCAAGATGGTCGGTTCTCCATTAACGCCGGCTCTGATGTGGACATTGAAATTCGTACCTCGATTATTCCCGGGGCCTATGGCGAGTCCATTGTAATGCGTGTATTGAACCCGAAGAATATTGAAACGACCTTCAACAACTTGGGTATTCCCGATGGCTTGTACGAAATCTTTAATCGCGAGATTCACAAGCCAAACGGCTTAGTTCTCCTCACTGGCCCAACCGGCTCGGGTAAAACGACCACTTTGTACTCTTTCTTGCGTGAAGTAAACTCGACCGAATCCAAAATTATCACCATCGAGGACCCGATTGAGTATCACCTAAAAGGTATCAACCAAACCCAGGTTAATACCGATAAAGGCTACACCTTTCTCAGTGGTTTACGTAGCGCCCTGCGCCAAGACCCAGATGTAATAATGGTGGGTGAGATCCGCGATTCCGATACTGCCAAGATTGCTATCGATTCAGCACTGACTGGCCACCTCGTTTTTTCTACCCTCCACACCAACAACGCGGCCGGTACTATTCCCCGGTTAATCGACCTCGGTATTAACTCTAAAGTCATTAGCTCGGCCCTTACTTTAGCGATTGCCCAAAGACTAGTGCGTAAACTTTGTCCAGACTGTAAAGTCGAACTGCCTCTTACCGGAAAAGACCAAGAACATATCCTCGCGATTATTGAAAGTATTAAAAAACGTCAGCCGAGCTATATCCCCCCTCAGACCACAGCCACTTGGGGTCCTGGTAAATGCGACAAGTGTAATAATACCGGCTACAAAGGTCGCCAGGGTATATTTGAAGCCGTTGCGATGGATGAGGCCATTGCTAACGCTTCAATGTCTAACCCTAGTGAGCGTGAGATAAAAATCGCCGCTATTCCCCAAGGTATTCTTGATATGCGCCAAGATGGTATTGTCAAAATTTTAGCTGGCACCACTTCTCTCCAAGAACTGTCCCGAGTTATCGACTTGTACGACGAGATCATTTAAAAAAATTAAAGGCCCACCAGAGGCGAGCCTTTAATAACAAATCGAGAACATAAACCTCCAAGTAATCTCTTTACTTATGCAAATAAAGTTAGGTGAATTGGCAAGGATAGTCCCAGACACCTGCTACAAGAGCAGTACCAAGACGTCCTTTTCAACAAACCCGTTAAGCCGGGAACGACTTAAATTGCTTGGAGGTTTATTCTCTCGATAAGATGACCATTTCGGATTAGTTTTCTGTGTCTCCAGCGGGCCGAAAAACAAAATGCTATTATATACAAGCGGGGCCTTGACGTAAATAGATCAAACCCCTCGCTCACGTAAAATAGCACTTCATTCACTATGTTAGCATAAAGTTTATAATATGTCAAGTAAATTACCTTCCCCCTCCCTGGACCCTATTATAGTCGGCCCAACCGACTCTTTCTTAGACAAAGCCCTGCGCCCCTCTGTCTGGGATGAGTATATTGGCCAACAAAATATCAAAGACAACCTACATATTCTCCTACAAGCCGCCAAAGGGCGTCACCACCCCCCAGAGCACCTACTTTTTTATGGTCCACCTGGCCTAGGTAAAACAACCTTGGCTTATCTTATTGCCAAAGAATTAGGCGCCCAAATTAAATCTACTTCGGGTCCAGCTATTGAAAAAGTGGGCGACTTGGCTTCTATTATTACTAACCTTGAACCGGGCGACGTCTTGTTTATTGACGAAATTCATCGTCTCAACAAAATGATCGAGGAAGTTTTATACCCCGCCATGGAGCAAGGTAGCCTAAATATTGTTATTGGCAAAGGCCCTGGGGCTCGAGTTATTCAACTAGAACTTCCGCCATTTACTCTCATTGCCGCCACCACCCGCATCGCTCTTTTGTCGGCCCCTCTCCGCTCTCGTTTTTCTGGTGGTGTCCATCGTTTAGAATTTTATAGTGAAAAAGAAATTGGCCAAATAGTTAGTCGATCGGCTAAAATTTTAGGTATTGAAATTGATTCTGGGGCGATTGAGCTTATTAGTCGCCGGAGTCGCTCTACCCCACGTACCGCCAACCACCTATTAAAACGAGCCCGTGACTATGCTGAGGTTCACCAATTACCCCTCGACGCTTCAGCAGTAGCTAAAGCCCTAGACCTAATGGGTATAGACGAACTAGGACTCACCAGCTCAGACCGGTCAGTACTTTCAATATTAGCCGAAAAATTCAACGGCGGACCGACCGGTCTATCGACTGTGGCCACCGCCCTCTCTGAAGAAGAAGCTACCGTCGAAGAAGTTTACGAACCTTATCTAATCCAGTGTGGCTTTATTGAAAGAACACCACGAGGCCGACTACTCACCGACCAAGGCTACGCCCACCTCAAACTTATCCCTCCCACCAACCGCCAACCAAAGTTGTTATAATTTAATTATGATTATTCTAGGTATT
>CAZIIR010000003.1:15100-27781 GCA_964539475.1 uncultured Candidatus Saccharibacteria bacterium | reverse complement strand
CCCACCAACCGCCAACCAAAGTTGTTATAATTTAATTATGATTATTCTAGGTATTGATCCGGGTTACGACCGCTTAGGTTTTGCGGTTATTAGTAAAAACCTGGGCACTAAAGAAGTTTTACTAGAAAGCGGCTGTCTTACCAGTGAAAAAAAGGACGACTTTGCCGACCGCCTACACACTCTGGGCCAAAAATTGGAAAATATTTTTAGCCACCACAGACCAAATCTTTTAGTAATTGAGAGTCTCTTTGTAACCAAAAACCAAAAGACTGCTATGCGCGTTGCCGAAGTCCGCGGTTTAATTTTATTTTTAGCTGGTAAATATGGGACGAAGGTGAAGGAAATGTCCCCACCGGCTATAAAATTGGCCGTGACCGGCTATGGTAAGGCCGATAAAAACCAAGTCACCACTATGGCTAAACTACTAATCAATATCCCAGTTGCCCCTAAATATGACGACGAGTTTGATGCAATTGTTATTGCTTTGGCCGGCCTCACTCTCCCAACCAAATAAGGCTTATCCACATTAAAAAACAAACTAAAAGTTGCAGATATATTTACTATTTGGTAAAACATAAAAAATCAGCTTGAAACTCTGATTTAATTAATTAAAAGAACTTTTGATTTTTCTATAAAATTATGGGTGAAGAAGACGAACAGACTTTTGGCGCAACGATTAGTGACGACCTACTAGATGAGGCTTTGGGCGATGAAGAAGTGGCTGTCCCTGGAGTAATCACCGACGAGGAAACTGAGGAGGAAGACCCTGACGAAGAAGAGTATGAGGCTGATATCGACGACCTGTCGGACCGGTTTGAAGAATAGGGCGCTCACCCTCCCTTTTTCCGTTGGGCCCCGCTTCACCAGTTAGAAATCATAGTCGTCTCCCGACAAAAATATCATAACTCGCTCTGGTGAGCTCAAACAGATGATATTTTATGCTCGACTCCTTGATTTCTAAACTGTCTCTCGCAAAAACTCCAAAAGGGATGGTTCACTGGGATAGAAAAAGAAAAATCCTCTAACGAGGATTTTTCTTTTTATTCTTAATATAGAGTTTAATCAACAAGAATACGGTAAAAATTCTTTTTTCCAACTTTGATTGTGATCGGTTCAGTCACAACATAATCTGGTGAATCAATCTTGGCCTCCGGTAAAACTGTTACCCCACCCCCTTCAACCAAGCGCTTCCACTCGGAATTAGAGCTTAATAAATTATTATTCACCAAAATGTCACGCAAAAGCTCTCCGGCGCCGGTTTTTATCTCTTGAATATCTGCCGGAATCTCTTGTTTTTGAAATTTAGAAATAAAATCAGCTTCCGCCGCCTGGGCCGCTTCCACAGAAGAAAAAGTAGCTACTATTTCCTTGGCGAGGCGCATCTTCGCGTCACGAGGGTTACCAGCAAGGACCTCTTCGACTTCCGGCGCCGAAACTTCAGTGCAAATTTCAAACGCTAGCGGCATCAGAGAGTCGGGCCAGCTCATCACTTTACCATACATATCCGCTGGTTCGTCGGAAAGCGCCACCATATTACCTTCAGACTTACCCATTTTCTTGCCCGTCGGGTCAACTAAAAGTTTAGTAGTAATAACAAACTTTTCCTTTCCCCTCCTTTTAAGCATTGTCCGGCCGGCTAACATATTGAAAGTCTGGTCATTGGCCCCGATTTCCGCATTAACCCCTAAAGCCACCGAATCGTAGCCCTGCATTAAGGGATAAAGAAATTCGTGGATATATATTGGTTCACCTTTCTTTATCCTTTCCTGAAACATGTCGCGTTCAATCATTTGACCCACAGTAAATTCTGAAGTGAGCTCTATTACATCAGCAAAAGACATTTGGCCGAGCCAATCATTATTAAAAGTAAAAGTAATTTTTTCTAAATCCAAAACCCGACCGATTTGTTCACGATAAGCACTACAATTTTGTTTTGTTTCTTCTAAAGACAGTTGCTTTCGTGTCTCCAGCTTATCAGTCGGGTCGCCAATCATAGCGGTAAAATCCCCATAAAGAATAACTATCTCGTGTCCTAAGTCTTGAAGGTGTTTCAACTGTAAGAGCACCGACCCGTTACCAATATGAAGGGTTGGCCCTGTTGGGTCTAGACCTAAATAAATCTTTAACTTATTTCCCTCAGCTAAAAACTTATCCAACTCCTCCTTTGAGGGATAGATCCTCTCAATTCCCCGTTCAAAAATCTGGTCCGAAAAAATATTAGTGGTAGCCTTCATAGCCCGAAATATATCATATTAGGGCCTTTTTTTCCATTATCCCCTATGTTAGTATAGACATATGAAAAAAATAGTGGCCCGCTTGGGGCTACCCGCCAAGCAATTAACTCAAATCGTCGCCGCTGTCGTCCTTATTGGTGGCAGTATTGTTATTTTATGGCTTCTCACTCTACGTATTCCCGATTTTGACTCTTATGAGAACCGCATCGTAGCCGAGTCGACCAAGCTTTATGACCGCACCGGCAAGGTCTTACTTTACAATGCTCACGACCAAATCCGCCGAACAGTAGTACCTCTATCCCAAATTTCCGACCAAGCGGAAAATGCTTCCATTGCGATTGAGGATTCTAACTTTTACAACCATTACGGCATTGAACCACTGGCTATCCTCCGGGCCGTGGTGGTTAATATTAATACTGGTCGTCTAGAGCAAGGTGGCTCTACTATTACCCAGCAGGTAATAAAAAACACCCTCCTCACCCAAGACAAAAAAATTACTCGAAAAATTAAAGAGTGGATTTTGTCTATTAAGCTAGAGCGCAAGCTAACCAAAAAACAAATTTTAGAACTTTACCTCAACGAAATCCCTTATGGTGGAACCTTATATGGTATTGAGGAGGCCTCAAAAGCTTTCTTTGGAAAATCTGCCAAAGATATCACCCTGGCTGAATCGGCTTACTTGGCTGCCCTGCCTCAAGCCCCGAGCTATTTGTCTCCCTATGGCAATCATCAAGAAAAACTAGAGTCTCGCAAAAACCTTGTTCTAAAGCGAATGCTAGACCAAAAATTTATTACCGAAACCGAGTATAACCAAGCCAAACAAGAAAAAGTTTTATTTTCCAAGCCTGACAATCGCAGTATTAAGGCCCCCCACTTTGTTTTCTATGTTTTAGACCAACTAGAAGAAAAATACGGCAAAGAAGAAGTGTTGAACGAGGGCTTGCATGTCATTACCACTATTGACTGGGAGGCCCAACAAAAAGCTGAGGAAATAGTAAAAAGGTATGGTGAACAAAACCGGGCCAGCTACCACGCCGGCAACGCCGGTATGGTGGTTATAGACCCCAAAAATGGCCAAATTCTAGCCATGGTAGGCTCGATCGACTACTTTGATATGGACAATGAAGGAAACTTCAATATCACGACAGCCAAGCGCCAACCTGGTTCTTCATTTAAACCTTTTGTCTACGCTACCGCCTTCAACGAAGGCTACACTGCCGACACTTTAGTTTTTGACGTTCCCACTGAATTTAATGCCAGCTGTAGTCCTAGTCATGTTCCCCTAGTCTCTGGTACCACTTGTTATGCCCCGATTAACTACGACGGAACCTATGCTGGCCCTATTACCTTCCGCAATGCCCTAGCCCAATCTAGAAACATCCCAGCGGTGAAAGCTTTATATTTAGCAGGGATTAAAGATTCTTTTGATACCGCCCGTAAAATGGGTATCACTACTTTAGTCGACTATCGTCGTTACGGCCTAACCTTAGTACTAGGTGGTGGTGAAGTTACTTTACTAGATATGACTAGTGCTTATAGTGCTTTTGCTAATGATGGAGTTTTGAACCCTAAAACAGCCATCTTGGAAGTTCGCGACCGCGACCGAAAAATATTACAAAAATTCGAAGAAAATAGTGAACAAGTCCTACCTCCCAATACCGCTCGTATGATTTCTAGTATTTTGTCCGACAATGTTGCCCGAGCCCCTATTTTTGGTGCCAACTCACCACTTAATGTTCCTGGCCGCCAAGTAGCAGTAAAAACTGGTACCACCAACGACTATCGCGACGGTTGGATTGTTGGATATACCCCAAGTGTGGCTGTCGGCGCTTGGGTGGGAAATAACAACAACACCCCAATGGACAAACGGGTGGCTGGTATTATTGTGGCGCCACTGTGGAATGCTTTTATGAAAGAATATCTAGCCGACAAGCCAACAGAATATTTTATTGCCCCTGAACCTACCCCCGCTGACATTAAACCTGTTTTGCGTGGCTCTTGGCAGGGTGGTAGCGGCTCGGTTTTTGACCAAGGTGACAACGGCGTACATTCTATTCTTTACTATGTCGACAAAGAAAGTCCTCGTGGACCAGCTCCAGTTAGTCCAGCCAGCGACCCCCAATTCAATAACTGGGAAACGGCCGTGAAAGCTTGGGCTGGACAGTCTGGCCTCACCACCACCCCAACCACCCCTAGTGACACAGAAATAGACAACCGACCTCTAGATATTTCTATTCGTAATATGGAGTCGAGTTATAAAAAATCTGATGCTATTACTATTAGTCTTAGTAGGTCCGAAGGAGTAAAGGAAGTTAAGTTTTATATTAACGAACTTTACTTAGGCTCAGTAACCAAAGCCCCCTACCGTTTTACTTTTTACCCATCAGAAATGCCTAATCTAGAAAAGAAAAACGTGGTTAAAGTTATTGCTTCAGGTTATGACAATACAACAAAAGAAGATACTGAAAATATAAATATTAATTAGTTTACATCATTAATTTTTGTTTCAGGTATAGCCTCAGCTAAAGTTTTCAAAATTTTACCCTTGTTAATAAAAACTAGCGCCCTAATAGAGGCGCTAGTTTTTAATTTTAAAACCCCCTTCTTAATACTAAAATCGTCGGTGTTTATTTTTTGACCAACAATAGTAGACAAGGTTTCACTAATAATAGTTTTTTCGCGCGTCGAAGCGTCAATAATCTTTCGGTACTTAGCAAATAAACCACCGAAATTATTCATCCCGTTAGAAGTAGGACACGGACTACTTGTCAGTGCCTATACCCAGACTTAAGTTGATAATAATTTTGTTTTTCATGGTAGAAATAAACTTAGTGTCCGTGACCTCTAACGGGATTCATCCTATTTACCGATTAACCGGCATTACTATATAAGTAAAAGTACTATCACCTTTTCCTTTTACCACTAGGGGTTTGTTAGCCTCACTAGCTCCAATCATAATTTCACTAAAATTTATAGATTGAAAAGCTTCTAAAATATAACGAGCATTATAATTGGCCGCAAAAGCTGGTCCCTCAATATTGGTTTCAATAATAGTTGTGTTTTTACCCACTTCGGCCGCTTCTGAATATATCACCAACTGTTTTTTATCAGGCAATAAATCTATTTTAATTTGGTGATATTTACCAGAGAAAATATTAGAAACCTTTAAAGCTTGGCTTAATTCTTCTTTTAAAACGGCGGTAGTGGTGGTAAAAGATTTTGGCATTATTTGATTGTAGTCTGGGTAAACCCCATCAATTAGTCGAGAAGTAATATGTATTCCCCCACCAATAAGAGACAATTGATTATTATCAGAATGAATTTCTACTTCCATATCTTCGTTTTCAAAAACCCGTACTATTTCCGCGGCATTTTTAAATGGAATAATTAGTGGTGGTAAACCACTTGGTTTATGACTAGTAAGAAAATTCTTTTCCGCTAGCCGAAAAGAGTCAGTGGCAACAAAATAAAGTTTGTCTTCTTTACCATAAATATAAACACTAGAAATCTCTGGTTTAATATCGGAAACAGCGGCGGCATAAATTACCGACCGAATACCAGTAATCAATTCATTACTCTTAAGAATAACTGGTTTAGTGGTTACTATTTTAGGAATAATCGGGAAATCTTCGTAATCCTCACTTTTAATTAGAGTGGAATTAGACTGGGTCATTATAGACAGGTTCCCATTTTCCAATTCAGCGGTTATTTTATCTTCATCTTTAATATTAGATAAGAAACCAGATAAAATAGCTGGATTGCAGGCCACAGTCCCCTCTGCTAAGACTTTTACTGGTAAACTTATCTCTATCCCAACTTCTAGATTAGTGGCTTTAATAATCAAATTAGAGCCCTCGGCTTTTAAAATGATATTTTTTAAAGCTGGCAAAGAAAGACTATGTGAAGTAACCCTTTCGGCCAAGGAAACATTCTTTTGGAGTTTATTTTTTAGACATTCTATTTTCATAAAAATTTCATTATTAGGGTTGGGGAAAAGTGTATATCTCTTTTTTACTTTGTTAAATAACGATTTAATCTATACATTCTATCTGATATTTTGTTAGTACTAGTGTTAATTAGTTTGGGATAAATTTAAACCCTTTATTTATCCCTAGTCTATCAACCCTGTTATAACATTTTATACCCAGTTTAATCCACAGTTTATCAAGTGTTACTGTAGAGTTGTTGGCGAATCTGTTCCACCTCACGGTTTAGTAAGTTATCACTTTTTATATCGTTTTTAATTTTTTCGTAAGCATGAATAACCGTGGTATGATCTCTACCACCAAGTTTTTGGCCAATAAAAGGGTAAGAAGTGTTAAAATCTTCTCGTAAAATATACATTATTATTTGGCGTGGTTTTACTACTTCTTTGCGTCTAGTTTTTTCATAAAGAAACTTTTCTTCGATATTATAGTATTCGGCAATTATTTTTATAACATCTTTAAAAGACACCGCTTTTTTGGGTTTAATATTGTTTTTAAGGATATTTTTAACATCATTTAAGCTTAAATCTTTGTTTTTAGCTTGAGTTTGAACAATAATAGATTTTAAAGTTCCTTCTAGTTCACGAATACTATCCTGCACCACCGAGGCAATGTATTCTAAAATCTCGGGTGCAATAGACTGGTCTAGTTGGTTTGATTTGGTCCTTAGGATAGCTAAGCGGGATTCATAGTCTGGTTTACTAATATCTACGATCATCCCCCCTTCGAAACGTGAACGTAAGCGCTCCTCTAAATGCTCTATATATTTAGGAGGTTGGTCTGATGAAAATATTATTTGCTTATTGTTTTCGTAAAAATGGTTGAAAAGATGAAATAACTCTTCTTGGGTTTTTTCCTTATTAGAAAAGAATTGAATATCGTCGATGATTATAAGGTCATATTTACGATATTTTTCTTTAAAAAGGTTTATTTTGTTATTCATAATCGCATTGACACAGTCAACGGTAAAATTTTCTGAGGTGGTATAAAAAACCCGCTTGTTACTGTTTAACTTGGAGATGTGGTTGCCTATAGACTGGAGTAGGTGGGTTTTACCAACACCAGTGGGACCATAGATATAAAGGGGGTTATAGTTCATTCCGGGGTTTTTAACTACTGCTTGAGCTGCCGCATAGGCTATTTCATTAAAAGGTCCCACCACAAAACTGTCGAAGGTGTATTTTGGGTTTAAATTACTGTCTTTGTTTATATAAAGTTCACTTAGACCAAGGTCGGCCACTGGTTCGGGGGCTGGGGTAGATCCAGGGTTGTTTTCGGTTTTAGCTTTGTCTTCTCGACGGACAATAATATACTCCAGACCCCTTACTTCTGGGGCTAGGTCACGTAAAGACTTGAGGATAAACTTGTTGTATTTAGTCTTAAGCCAATCTTTAACAAAAGTATTAGGTGCACTAACGTAAATAATCCCGTCCTCTTGTTTATAAATATAAGTGTTTTTAAACCATGTGCCAAAATTGGCTTTAGATATCCCTAGCTCGATTTGAGCCAAGGCGGATTCCCATAATTGTTTATTGTCGGGCATGGTTTTTGGGGGGTTAAGTGGTCTTATTATACGAACGCCTGCCGACTACCACAAACCTTGTAGATATGTTGATAACCAGTGTATTACCGGCGGATATCATTATCGCAAAAAACACTACCCTATTCCTAGTTGTCAGAATTATTTTTTTAATGTAGACTGCTCTCTATGTCAAAAACCTATCAGCCCAACAAGCGTAAAAGAGCCACTACCCATGGCTTTTTAGTGAGGACTGCTACCCCAGGGGGCCGAAAGGTTCTCCTAGCTCGTCGTCGCAAGGGACGAGCTAAATTAAGCGTCTAAACCCCTATGTTACCGCGCCAATTAAGAGTGCGGAAAACCCAAATCCCAGAAATAATGAAAAAGGGTAAGGGTTTTTTCTGTCCCACCCTTAGTCTAAAATTAGCCCCTACTACCCTCCCTAATAAACCTAGCCTTTTTACTGTGGTGGTTGGGTCGAAAGTGGAGCCTACCGCTGTGGGGCGCAATAAGCTTAAGCGACGGATTAGACATATTTTATATAAAAATCGTTCTAAAGTTAGAAATGGGTTTCAGGGGGTTGTTTTAGTGGCAAAGCCGGCGCGGGTGGCCTTGTTTGGTGAGTTAGAACAGGATATTCTTTATGTGTTAACCAAATCAGGACTAATCACTAAATAAATGATCCACGACACTTTTAACGCAGTATTATTTCAACCTCTTTATAACGCCTTGGTATTTATTAGTGGAGTGGTGCCGGGACACAGTGTGGCCCTAGCGATTATTGTTTTGACAGTGATTATTCGTTTTTTACTCCTACCTCTTTATCACCAGTCGGCCCATGCCCAACGCAAACTGAAAGAAATAGACCCACAACTCAAAAAAATTAAAAGTGATTTTAAAGATAATAAAGAAGAACAGGCCAAGATGATAATGGCACTGTATCGTGAACATGGCATCAATCCCCTTACCGGCTTTATGCTTCTACTTATTCAGCTTCCGGTTATTTTGGCGCTGTTTTATGTTTTTTCAAAAGGTTTTCAACTCAATTTAGATATCCTCTACCCTTTCGTACATAGCCCAGACATAGTCAACAATTCAATATTTGGGTTTGGTTTAATTACTGATAAAAATTATTTTCTCGCTTTATTGGTCGGTCTAACTCAGTTTTTCCAAATAAAACTAACATTGCCACCATTGGAACCCAAAGACCTAAGTGGTGAAAATTCTCTCCAGGCTGATTTTGCTCGTAGTATGAATTTGCAAATGCGTTTTGTAATGCCGGTTATTATTACTGTTATTTCCTCTCAATTCCCGGCGGCAGTGGGTATCTATTGGCTAACTGGAAACCTATTTGGTATCGCTCACGAGCTATTTGTTCGCCAAAAAGCCAAATTAATCTTAAAAAACAACTAACTGGTTAGAGGCCTAAAAGATAGGTGTGTAGGTCTTTTTTGTTGGTGAAAATTATAGAATTTATACTGTCAGCATAGACAAGATTAGTAGCGTCTATGTTTTGGCCCAACTCGGACGGGTTGTTTAGAGGTTGGCTATTACCAGTATTGCTATCAATCGATACAAAATAGTCGCTAAAGGAGACTTCCCCTCTTTGCCGTGCGACTAGGTTTTGCCCAGTTGCTTTTTGGTGGGGAGCCGCACAATATATAGTTTCTGAGTCGTTTGACCACACGCATTTGTCGGCAGAAGTGTTGACGCCTAAGGTTTGGTTGGTAAATTCATGTTTGTTTATTAGTCTTAGGACATTGGTTTTTTCGTCCCCAGCGGAATAAATAATCTTTTTGTAATCAGGACTAACCCTCAAGACAAGATTAGAAGTTTCTACTAGTACCTTCTCTTTTTTAGCAGATGATAAGTCGAAGGAATAAGCATAACCCATAGCACTTGGGTCGGGGTATGTGGTGGCGATTAGTTTATTGCCACTTATTTCTAAATCCCAATCAGAAAGAGGTAGGGTGCCCAGGCTGGTCTTACCGCTCTCAGTTACTTTGTAAATCAGACTTTCTTCGGACATATTTTGAGTGTAGTAAATAGCGCCAGTTTTTGGGTCAACTACCGAGGCCCCTGCCCCTGCTTCTAGTTCGGCACTTTCGGTCAAGGTTGGGCTTGATACATCTTGTTTAAAAATAGTTATTTTTTTATGTTCTTCAGCCGGGCTAATCTTATCTAAAACAGCCACTAGTTTTTTATTTTTTATTGCTCCAGTAAAACTAAAAACATCAGTAATGGTGAGAGATGAGATTCTTTCTGGTTTTTGTTTTAAGTCAGTCAAAGACAAAGTGTATAGGTTTCCTGTTTGGTGGTCGATATAGACTAATTTATTATTTTCTCCATCAATAAAAAATCCAGGACTAGGGGTTCTTACTATTTCGCGTAGAAGGCCAGTCAATTCACCTTCAGGCCCGGTTTCATTGTCGGTTTTTACTCCATTTATTAATTCCCCCACATTGTCGCTAATGTTTTGGGCAATAGTACCAATAGTTGGAAAAAAACCACTAACTGTAGAACTGGCATTTTGCGGGTTGGTGGCGTTGTCTTTTTTTCCCAACCACCAAGTAAAGCTGTACCACCCTATAGCGACCAGTAGTAGGATTATAATTAGGAGAAGTATTTTTTTAGGCATTTTTGATTAGGTGTTTAGCTAGAATGAGCCAAATGCCCCAATGTCGATAGGGTTGGGCACGGGAGTGTTTGGGGTAATAGGGGTACCGCTGTTATTTTGGGTCGCTGGCGCTGAAGTGGGTGTTGATGCTGGGGTGGTCGCTGGTTTTAGTCCCCCGAATATTGAACCATCAAAGTTGAGTAATTTAGGGTTTACGGTATAGAGGATTAGGTAGCTAGCTAGAGCCAGCACTAGGCCAATAAGAGCTTGTTGCATCATAGCTTTTGCTTCAGCTTTTTCTCCTGGTTTAGGCCAAAGATAAAGAAAGCCGGCGTAAACAAAAGTTATAATAGCCGCAAAAACTGCTATCGACAGGGCGGTGATATATATCCGTTGAAGATAGCCAGCAAAAGACAAGGTCCCGCTGGGACCGACGGTTGAACCGCTTTCTTGGTCGATAAACGACGGCGACAACAGCACGTAGCCCGAACGGGCGCCGGCTGGTTGTTGGGCCTCTTGGGCCCTCAAGGTAGCCAAAGGTAGACCTCCAATAAAGGCTATTAATATTCCCCCAATGAAAATGTTTTTTAATTTAGACATATTTGTTTAAAAACCTAAATCATAATAGGTCGACTTTAGCTGAAGGCTCTTTTGGGCAGTTTGGAGGTTTTGATAGAGGTTTTTAATATTGAGAGCCAAGTTTATTTCTTGCTCGCCGGTCAAACTGCTATTGATTAGGGTGATTAGTTTTGGGTTGTCTTCACGACTAGCCACGACTTTATCATTTACCTTCCAGCTGTAACTCAAATTGTCGCTAGTCAAAGTGGTAGCAAAAAAGTACGGCTCGGCTTTAATAGTAATATCTTCCCCGGTCAACTGGTCATTATTTTTTATAGTTTTTAGCCAGTTTATCCCAGACAAGGGCTCGACTTCATAAAAATCAATAAAGGGCTTGGTTTTGTTTATAACAATTTGTTTTTCAGCCAATAAGCGGTTGTCTTGGGTGCTAACTTTTAATTTAATATTGTCGTCAGTACTACCGGCGGTGTAGCTTAAGATTTTTTTGCCAATACCCGAAGCGGCCGACAAAGTCTCATTATTTTTTTGCCAGGTGTAAAGTAGGGACTTGGGGTCGATTAAACCTTTTTCACTAACGAGGGTTGGTTCGGCAGTAATAATTATTTTGGTGCCACTAGTGGCTAGCTTTTTGCCTTTATAAAAAGCGGGGGTGTAGGAGTTGGCGTGCCACAAGAGGTCGACTCGCGTTGGGTAAATAGTAATAGCTTCGGTTAGGGTTTTGCCACTAATAAGCTTGGCTTGGGCTTTGACTTCGGTGGGGTTGCCCCAATCTTCTGTTATAAAGTCTATTTTGGTTAAATTAAAACCCTTAGTGTATTCCTCGCCATCTAGATACCAGGTCACCTCGCTCGCGGTGAGGTTTATAACAAAGCTACGAATCGAGACAGTGACTTCCTCGAGGGCGCCCGGGGTGTTTGGATTAATGGTAAATAAAATGTTTTTACCACTCTCGGCTAATACTCCCCTGGTGGGTAGTAGTATTAGAACTAGGATAAGGACGATAATAATTTTTCTAGTCATTTTTTAGAGCGGCAAATTTTCCTTTGATGATTTTTTCGATATTAATACCGGTCATATCTTCAGCGCGGACAATTGCTATAAGTATAATCGTTCCTATCGTCCACGTGAAGCCGAGAATAATACTAGCGTCAGCTCCGGGAAAATAATCGATAGCCGCAGTGATGGCGAGGGTGGCTAACCTGGTTGGATTTATGAAAGAGACATCGTGTAGACGAAGCCAAAACCAAGTTGTTAAAGTGGCGTAAGTGGTAATAATCCAGTTAAATAAAAGTCCCACCAACATCCACTCCAGGATAATTTGAGGAATGTTGTAACAAAAAAATGCTACCGCTACCATTAAGATGGCGGTTGTGTTGTTGATGCGACTATTTTTACCCTCAAAAGCCCACAGGCGTGAGGCAATATCCTTGGCTTGAGCTACTCGCCCTGGCTCCGTCGGTCTTTTTTCAGCTCGTCTTTGTGTAATAACTCGGCTTGGACGAGTGGCTGATAATGGTCGAATATCTTCCATAAACAGGTTAATTAAGCACTATTCTTAAACTCTTCTTTAGCTTTTCTAATCGCTAGAAGTTGCGATGGGTCGGAAGTAATAATTTGGTCTTCGGTATAAGAGGCAATAATTTTGATCGCGACCCGTTTTAAGCCAGCAAAGAATATACCCTCCCCCACATTTGACTCTAGGAGTAAATATTTTTCTTCGTCGGTTAGGTTGAAAGTTTTTTGCAC
>CAZIIR010000003.1:4045-15000 GCA_964539475.1 uncultured Candidatus Saccharibacteria bacterium | reverse complement strand
GTGTTCCAAATATGGTGCATCACAATATACATAGCGACTGGTTTTAGCTCGTCTTCCATGTCGCGCACCGAAAAGACGACAAATTGTTTATTGATATCAACATTGGTAGGTTTGTTTAAGAAGCCTGACCAGGTCCCTTGGGTGTATTTGGCTAGACGCTGAGCCAAGGACTCCCCTCCTTCCATACCAGCCAGCACCAGCTCTAAGTCGGACAAAAGTGGTGCTGGTTTGTTGGTAAAATCAGTTGAGGCGGTAATGTCTTTTAGGGCGTAGGTTTCAGTAATAGCGTTGTCGATAATCGAGTCTTCTTCGGCCGACAGTCCCCCGAGCATAATCCGCATTAGGCCCACAAGGTTTATAATATTGGACCGCAAAACATCGGCCGGGGCTTCGTCTTCACGCGGGAAAGGTAGGTCAAACGGGTTGATATGGTGCTCGGAGGTAAGGGAAATATTGAAGTATCGGCCCCCGACCGCGTCGGCCAAAAATTCATATTCCCGTTCCGGGTCGATAACAATAATATCGGTGCCAAACATTAAACTGCGCAAAATCTCTAGTTTGGTGGCATAAGACTTACCGGAACCAGACTTGGCAAAGACTACCGAGTTGTAGTTTTCGAGGGAAAAACGATCAAATAAAACCAAAGAGGAGTTGTGGCGGTTTACGCCGTATAAAATACCTTTGTTGGAAGTGAGGTCAAAAGAAATAAAAGGAAAGAGTGAAGACAGTGGTGAAGAATTTAACATTTGGTTGACCCCTAAAATATCTTCCCCAATAGGGATAATAGTCCGGAAGCCGTCGTCTTGCTGAAAAAGAGCCGGCTTTAGGTAAACTAGTTTTGAATCGAGAATCGATTTGATTTCCGACTCGGTTCGGTTTATTTCTTCTTCGTTGTCGCCGTAAATAGTGATATAGAGGCCGACATTGAAGATTTTTTCGCGTGCCTGTTGGAGCTGGTCGCGCAAGGTTTCGATATCTTCATAGGCAATATCGAGCATTGGGTCGCGAACAAAGCCCTTCTCCGCCTTGGTGTCGATCTGGCTTTGAACTTCGGCCACTTTTTTCTGGAGTTGACGGAGGACTACTGCTGAGTCGATCGGGTGAATGAAAATCGAGACATTAAAAACCTTGTCGAGGTTGATAATCGGTGAAAACCAGTCTTCGTTTAGGTAGCGGGGGTAAGAAATAACAAACAAAGTTCGGGCTACTTTTTCACCCAGGTTGATGTTTTTTGGGGAGACCCGCAGAGCCGAAGGGGCAATAATGTCGCGTAGCTCCAGCTTGCCCATCTCGTAGATTTGGTCTGGTAAGATGGGAGACAGCGAGGCTTTTGGTTTTTTGCGTGAAAAGAAAGACATAGTTAGAGGTTTTTAATATTAGGTGACGAGGTTTCGCCAGGGTTGAATATTTTAAAATAAAGCTCAACCAATTCTTCGGTCCCTAGGGCGCTGGTGCGTACGCCGATTCGGTTTAGACCATCGCTTACCACCCCTACTCTTTGCTCAAGTTGGATTTTGTATTCTCGAAAGGAGTCAGCCTTGTTTTGGGTGGCCGATTTTTTGTTGCCAAAAAGAGGTATTTTGGAAAGTAGATTTCCACTTTCAATGAGGGCCGCGGAATAAGGGACTACCACGAAAAATGACTTGGTCATAATATTGGTCACCTCGGTAAAATTTTTGATAAAGTCGATATATTCGCGGGTTTGGACTTTTATTAGTTCATTGGTCTGGTCCTTTCCCCTCTCCTCAATCGCTGCTACATAGGGCCGAATATCAAGTTTTTTGGATTCAACAAAAATCTGGATATGAAAATCGAGCGAGTTGAGAAAGTTTTGGTATTGGAGGAGGATAGCGGTTCGCTCGTCGACCGACTTGAGGGCAAAGTTGAGCGACGAGGCAATAAGGACGGCCCGCAATGAACCGTCTTTTAAAATAACCACGCCGTCGCGGATTTCTTTGATGGGGATAAAATCTTGAGTTGAATTGCCGGAGATTGCCATAAATTTAGTTTATTTTTTCTTTAACGTCTAAATTCCAAGAAAGGTCGGACAGCTTGCTGTGAGACAGGCGAGGTAGACTGTCGGCTTGGCTGGTCTCCTGCTTCATCTCTAGGGTTTTAGTATTGGGTTTTTTGCTCCAAATATAGAGCTTGGAACGCAAGTAATACTTGACCGCCGATTCGAAGGTGTAGATAAACGGACGGTTGTTTACCTTAATAAAGGCAAGCGCCGCTCCCAGGCCGATAGATATAGCAATAGGAATAGCGGAGACAAACAGCGATGGCAGAAGAGCATAAAAAATAAAGGCCAGCCCCGCTCCCCCGGCGACATAGAGAAACTGGCGGAAAGTGAGAGGACCAAATATTTTATCTTCTACTTCAATAAATTGTGGTACTTGAAAGTTCATCCCGTAGTAGAAAATAGCATTGCTCTAAAAAGAGCAAGCCTGACTGGTAATGTTCGTTCCCAACATATTTTTTATTTTATTACACATATTTTTTCGTAAAATATGATAGCTTGATGCTATTTTTCACTACGGGATTCATTGCCCTAATTATACTACAGTTTGTTGTGGGGAAGCAGTGGTGTATGGGATAAATCTAAACCCCCGGCCACACTTTGCGTGGCCGGGGGTTTAGATTTTCTTAAAGTGGCATCTCTCGGTACGGGTCCATGCCGTCGGGACGTTTTTTGTCGGCCGGGACACTCTCGGCCAAAGGGGCTTTTACTTCACTTGGTACACTTGGGGGTGTATATTCTTCGTCTTCCCCCCGGTCGGCCCGTAGGTCGGCGGTACTCGTGAACAAGTGGCTCATTTTCTTCTCAAAAAAGTCGGTCGCGACTTTGGGTTGGCTAGGACCACTTTCGTGGAGGTGGTCGCGAATCGGCAAGAAAATATGTTGATTTATTTCCCCGGTAATTTTATTAGCGGTTTCTGGGTCTAAGTTTAAATCTTCCCTAATGCTTTCGTTGAATTTGGTGGGTGACAATAGACCTAGCATTACGAGGCCAGTATTTTCACCCAAAATCTCGATTTGGTCGATGTGGAGATGGTGAGCAAGGCCAATCTCTTGGAGTTTTTTAGCTAGCTCGACCGAGGAAATAGCGTCCCGCACCTCGTCAGGGATTTCCTTGTATCTTTCTTCTAATTTAGAAAATTCAAATTTAGGCATAGTGTTTATTAGCTATTCATCATCTTTATCGTCCTTCTTATCGTCTTTTTTTTCTTCCTTTTTTTCTTTTGGTTCTTGGCCAGCCTCCCTACGAATTTCATTTTCTAAGTTATTGATTTTTTCTTGGTACCAAGCTACGGATTTTTCTTTGTCTTTGTCATTTTGTAATCGGTCGATCTCACTGTAAAATTCATCAATAGTAGACTCAAGATTTTCTATTTTTTTATTTAGACCACCATTTTCTGTCTGTGTAAGTTGTCTTTCAATTTCGTTAAATCGATCTTGAGCCTCGTTTGTCATAATTAATTCTCCAGTTTCAGTATCCATGACAGTGTTTTGTTTTAGTCCATTCTGTTCATTTAACAAAGCTTTTCTTTCTTTTTCCAATTTTTCCAATTCGTTTTTACGTGGAGCGATTTTTTCGTTAGCAGACTTTTTATTTTTTTCAGCTTTTTCTTTATCTTTCTTAAGCATTTCTAATTGTATTTTCATGGATGAAGCCCGATCTGCCCTGCCAACCATATTCCAAATGCTTTTAGCAAAATTTTCACCCATCTGTTTTCCTTCTTCTTCCCCAAACACTTTACTAGCCACTCCTCCAACAATATTTTCTCCAAGTTTAGCGGCAGTACTTTTTCCAAGGTTTCTGGCATAGATATCGCGGCTACTTTCTTTTTCATAAACAGGAAGTCCATCCTTGTCTACCATTAGATTTCCAGCCTCATCTTTTTGTTGAATCTTATTGCCGTCATCATCAAGTTTAAAGTGTTCTTTTGTAGTGGATAGACGGTTAGAGATTTCCATCCTTTTTTTATTCTTGTCCTGCAATATTTTATTATAACCTCCTTGACCACCGACTTTACCGGTGCTTATCCCGGCCATATTAAGACCAGGCATTTTACGAAAATCAAAACTTGCCCCACCCGCTTGTTCAGATCGGCGAATGGCTTGGTCGGCGATCCAACCAATAGGACCACCCTTAGCTGTTAGATCTTTGAGTCTCTTACTACGAGAAGCGGCACTAGCTGCTCTACCAATAGTGTTGCGCCCAATAAAGCGACCATAAAGCCCCGCCTGATTCGCCCCAAAATTAGAAGCAGCTTTGGCTCCAGTTGCCCCGAAAAAGTTGGCCACAATTAGGGCTGAAATAGTGAGGCCGTTTATAATAACAAATATTACTAATACCCTAAGGAGTTCGGCGGTGGTAGCCATTACTAGTCCTTCTCCTACTGTGGCCGAGGCGGTACTAGCAAATTCGGTTACAGATTTTGATTCACTAATTTTTAAAACTAAAGCGAGCATAAACAAAACTGCAGGAGCAAAAATAAGTTGTTTGACCAATTTATCTTTCCACATATCAAACTTATTGTATTTAGGAACAATAAAAGAAAATATGGCGAGCGGTGACAGAATATAGAGAATAATTAGAACTAAAGCCCGAATAAATATCATAATAGCGGCCGCAAATAGTACCCAAGCCGTGATAAGGAGGCGAAGGGCATCCCCTAAAGCGGAAACAATAATAGCTAGAAAGCCCATCTCGCCACCACCTTTTTGAGTAGGGTTAGAAGCGTTAAATTTGGCCCGGTCCGACTCTTCTACGGAAACAGTTTGACTAGTAAGACCAAGGGCGCCAATAAAGCGCCCACCAATACCCCAGCTCAAAACATCTTCCTGGCCCCCGATTTGTTTATACAACTCATAAGCGGTTACATTAGAAATATCGATAGCGGTTTTGGTAAAAAAACCGCTGAAGTTAATTAATATTGCAATCAAAATTATTTTAGGAACCATTTTTTTGTAGTCTATTCCGTCTAGGCGTAAAACAGTGCCGATGGCAATGTATAGAAGGACAAAAATAAAGCCCATATTAGATGTGTCGCGCACCAGTTTCCAGGCTTGCTGTACTCCCTCCATATTTATAAACCCATGAAAGTTGGTTATAGAGGTGTAAATAGATAGGTCGAGAGATTTACCGGCTAGCCATACTAAAGTACCAAAAATAAATCCAATAACGCTGTCGAGAAAGTTGGCTAGCAAATTTTTCATCCACTCTACTGGTTCCCAAAAGAAACTTGGTTCATTGGCGGCGTCTACCTGTTCCTGGACACGCTCGGCGTACTCGGCCTGGGCTTCGGGGGTCATAGTACGTCCAGCGTGTCCCCCGACCGCTGGGGCTGGAGTGGTGGGGGTTGTGGGAGTGGTCGGTGTTGTTGGGGCTGGAGTGGTGGGAGATGTAGCTGGGTTTGGCCCTAGAGCTTCTGCGGTAGTTGGTAAAACGAGTGGAATTATTAATACAGAGCTGATTAAAAACAAGGTGACCCATTTGGAAACAGACTGGTAAGTTTTGGGTGACATTGTTTTCATTTTTTATCTTCGTTCCACCGTTATTGTTTTAGAAGATACACCCTTATCATTTTCACAAATAATCGTGTATTTTGGTTCGGTAACAATATGTATTTTACCCCCAGTGTGGTCGTAAACAAATTTATAATTTTGTAATTCACTACTACCGGCGCCCACTATGGCAGTTTGAAATTGAGCTACCATATCACTAAACCCGGTTTGATCTGAAATCTTAACAAAGACATCTTCGAAACTTCCGCTCGCGGTTTTAATATGGAGGGTAAAGATATCATCTTTCCTTACATCGAAAGCGTGGAAGTCGATAGAGGTTGTCTGGTTTAGTTTTTTGTTAACACTGGTTGGGAGAATAAAGTTGTCAGTGTCAGTGGTGGTTTCGTCGGGGAAGAGAACATTATTGTCGGTCACCACTTCCCTTTCGCGGGTAAGGTAGGCGTAGAAAGTGAGGGGTAAGTCTATTACTTTGCTGTTGGCAATATCTATTTTGTCGCCGGCGTCGTACACCGCTTCTACGGAGTCTTCCATAAAGGTGCCCCCTAGCCAATTGTTACCTACTTTACATTCTTTGGCATTTAGAGACATCCAGCTAAGGCGGACGTGGTTTACCAGGTTGGGGTCGTTGTTTAGGTCGGCCTCACTTGGGGTGCGGAAGTACGTGAAAATAAGAGGTGGTAAGTCGAGGTTTTGGAGGGTGTCTTGGTCGGGCACAGCTGGGTCGGTGGGTAGACTAAAGTCTAAATAGTCTTCTAGAAAGTCGACAAGGTTGAAATTGTCACCAATATTACCCGCTCCACCACCTCCCCCGCTACCACCCGTGCCTGGTTCAGGGTCGGTACCAGTTGGTGGTTTTAGACCACTGTTTAGCTCCTCTTCTTTACCTGTAGGCATAGCAATGTCGCCACTATAAGACGGGGTGAGAGTTCTCAATTCTGGCAATTGGGGGCCGTTGGCGTTTTCTTTGTCAACATCTCCAGGTTGGGCATTCAAATATCTTTCCAAATTGGCTGTTAGGGCGCTGCCAACAGTGTCTTTAATAGCTGAAACAGGAACAGTTGCTCGGTATTTTAGACATTCACCATTGGCATTTTGTTCCATACATTCTCTAATCGGCTTGTATCCACCCGAGGCAAGGTAGGATAATTTGCGGTTTGCATTTTCGTCGGCAATTTCTGTCGATAATAGATTCATTGTTTTTAGATATGTACCTCGAGGACTACAGCCGGGTTGAGATTTTACTACAAGTAAAGTATCAAGCCTTTGAGAGGCTTTCATATCAGACTTGGGGTCATTGGCTTTACGAATATCTTCGGCGCTGATAGGGCAAGACAAATCGGTTTCGATGTTGTTGGCAATTTGTTTTTGGATAGCACTACGAGCCACATCTTTATGTGGAGAGCTGGTTTTATTAACAGCATCTATTACTCTTACTGTTGCTTCGGCCGCTCCCTCAGCAAAATTTTCTTCTTGATCGTCCACAAACTGCGGCGAATTTTCGCGAAAGTCGCTTTGGTAGCCAGTGTTTACAAAGTTAAACAACTGCTTTTTATATTCATTGATAGCTTGGCCGGCCACGGTACGGAGTTGAGGTTTTTCTAAAAATTCGGCCACCTCAAATTTATAGGCAACCCGTTTTAGGGCCCGCAAGTGCATACACATTTGCTGGTTGACGAGGTTTATTTTACCTACCTGCTGGTTGGTGTCACGGGCAAACTGCATTAGCATCCCCTCCACCTCTTTTACTGGGACAAATCGCCCACCGCCATTTTTTTCTTTTACGTCGTATTCTTGTTCACAATCGGCAATCTCGTTATCTTCATCGCGCTCAGCTACCAGTGCTTCACGAGCTATTTTGTTGGCTTCGTCGGCGGCCGCCGCCGCGTCTTCTTCGGTAGAAGAAGCGTTGCCATTGTCGCCGACTTCGCCGTTGAAAATATCGGTAATGTCTGACTCAAAGCCGTTGTCATTAGTTGTGCCAGGGGTCTGATTTTCAGTTTCGGCTTCACCCTCGGCCTCCCCTTGGGCAAATACTTGGTGGCTAACCAGGGGCACCACTAAAAGAACGGCGACCAGGCTAACTATAAAAATGTTTTTAAGAGAAAGATTTTTCATATTTGGTCGTCAACGTTTACGTAAATCACTATTTTGTCGTCGGCGGTAAACACTATACCTTTGGTGACAAAATAATCATTTAAAGCGGCTATCGAATCAAAAAGCTCGAGCGCTTCCACTTGGTACTTTAGACCATCAGACACGGCCAGTGCTGGGTCTTCTAGACCGCGACTCATATTGGCGAGGGTAACCATGGTTTTAGCCAAGTTTTGCACTACCTTTAAGTGGAGAGCCGAGGCGCTCTCCGGCACGGTCATCGCTTTTAGGTTGTTGAATATTTTTAGGTGCACTTTGCCAGCTTGATATATTTTACTAGCGGTTTCTTCATCTTTTTTCTCTAGTAAGCTAAGTAGTAGTTCGGCTTCGTTGGGTCGAGGGGTACCGAGGGGCTTTAGATTGGTGGCCAACTGCCTGCCGTAAATTTCTATCGAGCTGGTGGTTTCGTTTTTAGTGACATTTAAGTCTCTCATGGTCACTGTTGGTGGTACGAGTGGCTTTATATCCTCCTTGGCCGACGTATTAGAGGTTGAAGTGCTAGTGTCTAACTTTTTTGAACCAAACAAATTAGACCAAAAACCAACAGGCTTGGCTGTGGTCTGGGTTGAAGTACTGGTGTTGCTAGTACTAACAGCGATCTCTTCTACTTTTTGGCCCAGCCACCACAAAAAGACACCAGCTAGTATGGCTACAACCACGGTTCCTACTAACCACTTTTTATTACCCGATTTTTTCTTCACGTTTATGGCTACATTATAGTATGTGCAGATTGGTTTTGCATTTGTTTTAGGCGCCAAACGGGGATATCAATAGAGTAAATAGGTAATATTTGCTAAACTAAGGCCAATATGTTTGCTCGCCACCTTTTAAAATTGCTTTTGGTTGTTATTTTTATAGTAAATTTTTTAGCACCCTCTTTAGCTTTGGCAGCGGCGGTGCAAAACAACCCTTTTGGTGGCCTCATTGTTAATAAATTTTTCTGCAACTGCTCGGCCAACTGGATTATTACGGTACAACCACCAAAAGATGACTTGCCCCGGGTTTTGTCTTTTGATTTTGGCAGTATTTTGTATCAATTTTATAAAATGAAGGTTGGAGAGCAGATTTTGGGTACGTGGGAAAGTGCCTCGCAGTGTTTGGTTATTACCTCTCATGGTTGTCGGCCCAAGGTGATTGGGGACAGAATACTTTTTCCACGCATTTTTATGGTGGGTACTTCCGGTGGCCAACTAGACAGTAACCCGCCCGAAGAAGAACAGCCTAGCCAGTGTTCCGATGGTCGCGATAACGATGGTGACGGTCGCACCGACTACCCCAATGACACTGGTTGTACCTCGGCCGACGACAACTCCGAGGCGGATGCCCAATGTTCCGACGGGCGGGACAACGACGGCGATGGTAAAGTCGACTATCCCGATGACGATGGTTGTACTGATAAAGACGACAACTCGGAAACTCTGGAGCCTTGCTCGTGCAACTGTAGCGATGGTAAAAGTGAAGAAGAAACTCGCTCAGAATTAACAGCCGGAGGGATAGAGATAAACAAAGGGCCATGTCCACGCGAAAACCCCAATGACCAGTGCCAGTCGACCAAAACTGGGACTGGTAGTAACGGTAAACCCTTGTATTCTTGCACTGATTTGCGTTGCCTACCTCAAATAGCTATTGATGGACTCATTGAGCTCAAGGGCAAAGTGGGGGCAAGTTGCCCGGTTATTATTACTGGCGGTACCGAGCCGGGTCACTCGAGCCACGCCCAGTGCAAGCCGGTGGTAGACCTACGTCTCGGGAATGCTTGTTTAGACAACTATATTAGAGAAAACACTATTACTCCGGCCGAGAGAATTAGTTATGGTGTTCAGTATGTTTTAGCTCTCGATGTTGGGCGTACCAGGTTTGTCGATGAAGACAGAGATGGGGTGACTCGCCACTGGCACGTTATTTTTGATGGGGCGAGAGCTCCGCAAAACTTAAATAAATGTTTGGCTAAACAGTATATTATTGCCAATGAGGGGTGGCATAATACTTCTTATCCAGATGCAGGGGGCCGTTCTGTCGGAGTAGGACACTTTATTGTACCTGGCGATGGAGTTGATCCAAATGCAACTCTGACCGATGATCAGATTGGTGATCTTTTTGAACGCGATTATCCGAGCTATGAACATCAAGCTAAAAATACTGCTGCGGGTAAGGGTGTAAACTTTGAATCTTTGTCCGAAGGGCGACAAATAGTGTTGATTGATATGGCCTACAATATGGGTTCTGAAGGAGGTGGTGGGTTAGCGGGATTTAACGAAATGTGGACAGCAATAAAAGCCGAGGATTGGGAACGGGCGGCACACGAAGTAACCGACACTCCTGGTGGTTATGCCCAACAGACTGGAGATAGAGCGGTTCGTAATGAACAAATGATGAGAGAAGGAACAAGCAATATTGCTCAAAGGCATGTCGATGCAGTAGAAAAAGCTAAAAATTACGATTGTGGGGCTTAACTAAACCAAAAACCCCCGCCAGCGAAGCTGGCGGGGGTTTTTGGTTTTTTACCTAATTTTTTCTGCCAAGGTTTGCCACTCCCCTAATGTTAGGTCTTCGGCTCGGGCTTTTTCTTCTAACCCGCACTCAATCAATTTTTCGGTACTAATATCTAAATTAGATTTAAGTAGTTTTCTTTTTTGGGCGAAGCCTTTTTTAACGATAGTAAAAAAATCTTTTTCGGTAATATTGGTAAAAAAGTTTTTACTAATATCAGATATCACTAAAATAGCTGAGTCGACATTGGGTACTGGTCGAAAGGCTCCGCGCGGGACAGTACAAACCAGTCTTGGGGCACCATAGGCTTTTACGCTAATGGAGAGGATACTTTGTTTGCCGTCGCTTGTCACTATTCTTTGAGCCACTTCTTTTTGCACCATTATGACCGCTTTTGCTGGTTGGAAATCTGATTCTAAAAAATTACGAATAATCTCGCCCGTAATATAGTAAGGAATATTGGCGATGAGTTTGTACGGTGCTAGGTCGGCCAGTAAACTTTCCGGCAGTTTTAGGGCGTCGGCTTCTAGTAGAGTTAGTTGACCGTTTTTTATTTCACGCTCAAATTTTTCTTGCAAAGGCAAGGTTAGTCGCCGATCTTTTTCAATTGCCGTCACTTCTGCTCCAGCCAAGAGTAGTTTTTCGGTCAGGGCGCCTTTACCGGGGCCAATTTCTAGTACCCGCTCACCTCTTTTGATTTCCGCTGCCTCGACAATTTTACTCAGTGCCGATTGTGACACTAGCCAGTTTTGCCCCAATGATTTTTTAGCAAAAATATGTTCCAT
>CAZIIR010000003.1:0-3945 GCA_964539475.1 uncultured Candidatus Saccharibacteria bacterium | reverse complement strand
TTAAAAGTCTAGCAGAAACTCATATTGAGGGGCAGCGGGGTCGGCCCCTTCTATTAACTCATCGGGAATATCGGTAATAAATTCCGATGGTGTGTTTACCTGCTGGGTACCAAAAATAGTTCGCAGTTGAGCATAAGAGAGAAATAAGTTTTTCCGGGCCCGAGTGATAGCGACATAAAACAGCCTCCGCTCCTCTTCGTTGTCGCGGTCCGATTCGCCAAAACCCTTGTGGGGAAAAAGTCCTTGTTCGAGGCCGGCCACAAACACCGCATCAAATTCTAGTCCCTTAGAAGCGTGCACAGTCATAAGTCGCACCCCATTTTTTTCTTCACGCAAAGTGTCTTGGTCAGACACCAAGGCGGCTTCGGTAAGGAGAGCTAAAATGGCATCTTCGCCCGAGAGATGGTCGTATTTACGAGCCAGCGTCACCAATTCGCGAATGTTTTCCAGTCTCTCGATACCCTCTTCCCCTTCTTGAATCAATTCTTTTTCTAGACCCGAAGCGGTGAGAATATATTTTATATTGTCACCAATACTTTCGCGCTCAATTTTGTGGCGCAGGCTAGTAAGTAGGGCGCGGAAGCTGGCTAGCTTCTCCAACATTTTTGGTGGCAGTTCTTCTTCGCGTCCGGCAGCCACTTTGGCGAGCGTGGCTTTACCAATACCTCGTCGCGGGACGTTAATAATCCGATTCATTGCTTCAAAATCGTTTGGGTTTAGGGCGGCGCGGAAGTAGGTCAAAATATCTTTTACTTCTTTTCGTTCAAAAAAGCGTACTCCTAAAACTTGGTATGGCACCCCGGCTTTCAGAAAAGCTTCTTCTAGTACTCGCGATTGGAAGTTGGCGCGGTACAAGACGGCAACTTCTTCTGCTTGGCCACCTGCGTCGATCACTCCCTTAGCTTTTTGGGCAATGTTTTTAGCTTCTTCCCCTTCCGACAAATTGGCAGTGAGATTTATTTTGTCGCCGTCGCCATTTTCGGTAAACAAATTTTTCTCGACCCGCTCGCGATTTTTCTTTATTACCACATTGGCTGCCTCCAAAATAGTTTTAGTTGAGCGGTAGTTTTGCTCGAGCAATATTACTTTAGCTTTCGGATAGTCTTCTTCAAACCGAAGCATGTTGGTAAAGTCGGCCCCGCGCCAACTGTAGATAGACTGGTCCACATCACCCACCACACAAATATTTTGTTCAGCACCAACTAGTAGTTTGGCCAGTGAATATTGCACGGTGTTGGTGTCTTGATACTCGTCAATATGAATATAACGAAAACGGTCCTGGTACAACTGGCGAATATTTTTGTGGCTAGCCAAGAGTAAAACCGTAGATAGTAGTAAGTCGTCGAAGTCGAGCGAGTTGGCTTCCTTGGCTAATTTTTCATATTTTTCCCACACACTAGCGACTATTTCTTGCCAAAAGCCGTCGGTATGTAGCCGATATTCTGCCACCCGCACCCCCTTGCCCTTTTCTCGGGAAATAGTCCCCAAGATTTTTTTGGCTTCATATTGTTTTTTGTCGACCCCGGCTTGGTCCATGGCTGTTTTGATCAGGGCGATAGACTCGTCGCGATCTAAAATAGTAAAAAAGCGGTTTAGTCCCACTAGTTGGGCGTGGCTTCGTAAAATATGTACCCCCAGTGAGTGAAAAGTACTCGCAAATGGTAATTTACCCTTTTCCCCTCGGTCGGCACCACTTATCGCCTTCTCCAGCCGGTCGGTCATTTCCTTAGCGGCTTTGTTGGTAAAAGTTACGGCCAAAATATTTTCTGGCGCTACGCCATTTTTTATTAGGTGAGCAATACGGCTGATTATAGTTTTGGTTTTACCAGCGCCAGCTCCGGCGACAATTAAAACCGGCCCCTCAATAGTGAGGGCCGCTTCTTTTTGTTTTGCGTTTAAGTCATTTAAATATTCCACGGAACTACTATAGCACACCGTTTTTTGTTTTCAGTTTTACTCTACCCTGCGGTATAATAAACCCATCATGATTGAAAGAAATTCTTCTCCTAGTATTGAAGCCGAGATTGCCGAGCTTGAAGAACGTATTGCCGAAAAACGGCGAACTTTGGAAACAGAAAACCATATGGTGCCGACCAAAGACTTGGTGCGCCAAGTGGTGTCCGATTTTCAGACCGCTCCTCACCGAGTACCAACCACGACGACCTCTTTTGAAGAGGCTTCTTACTTAGACAACTTGCCGGCGCCGGTGGACAATCAGGTTTCGTATTTAGTCGAGAGGGTTTTTGAAAAGGGTTTAGCTCACACTATTGCCGAAGCCAAAAAATTGTCACCCCTCGAGCAAGATGCTTTTCACGACACTTTGGTAGAAAAAATTTATGACGAACTAAAAACTCGTGGCTCGATAGCCTAAATTATGGAGATTTTCTTATTAATCCTCGGTGCTCTACTCCTTTTCCTCGCCGTCTTTTTTCTTTTGCGCAACCGCCGACATTTTAAAGATTTGGATTTGCGGATTTTGCTAGTCAAAATACCCGAGCGGACCGAGAAAGACCAAAAAGAATTTTTGCATGACATTAATCTTTCAGAACAGTTTATTTCAGCCCTGGCTTCGGTTAGTGAACCAGTGATACTCGAAATGGCGGTACATAACCAGAGTGCGGATATTCATTTTTATGTCGCCGCTCCGCGTACCCAGCTCGAGTTTGTTTCTCGCCAAATCCAAGGTTTTTTCCCGGGGGCTCAGGTGGAAGAGGCTCACGACTACACTATATTTTCAGCTGAACACGGGGTGCGGGCTAGCTATTTAGCCCTTACGGCGCCTGAGTTTATTCCTCTGCGTACCTATCGCGAGTCCGAGGTCGACTCTTTTGCTCCGATAGTTTCGACCCTCTCGCGCCTGCGTGAACAAGGCGACGGGGCAGCAATGCAGGTGGTTTTACAACCGACGGGGACAAACTTCAAGAAGCGGGCACTGGATATTATTTCCCGACTAAAGAAAGGTGAATCGCTAAAAAAGATTTTAAAAAGCTATGGTACGGTCGTGTCACTTTTGGCTGCGATTGAAGATAAAAAACCTAGTGCTGACGATAGTCAAAAAGCCAAACCGGTGGACGAAGAACTAGTAAAAGCTGTCGAACAAAAAATTAGTAAGCCCCTCTTTAAAACTAATATTCGCTTGGTAACAGCCGGTGACACTGAAAATGCGGCCGATGACATTATGCTTTCGATGGCCGGTTCTTTCAGTCAGTTTGCGTCTCCTCGGCGCAATGGTTTTCGGCTGGTGACGCCTCGGAAAATATCCAATCTTCTGCACGAATATATTTTCCGTCATTTTTCAGACAAGCAAACAATGATTTTAAATACCGAAGAAATCGCGAGCATCTTTCACTTCCCGACTGTGACCACCAATATTCCTCGTATCAAGTGGCTAAAGGGTCGCGAATCAGCGCCACCCCAAAACTTACCAAGCGAAGGGGTGGTGGTTGGTGAAAGTGTTTTTCGGGGCGACAAAAAATTGGTCAAAATTGCCGATGGTGACCGTCGGCGCCACTTTTATGTCATAGGGCAGACTGGTACCGGTAAGTCTTACTTTATGTTGAACACTATTGCCCAAGATATGGAGGCGGGTAAAGGGGTGTGTGTTATTGACCCACACGGCGAGCTAGTGGAAAAAGTGCTCGAGCGGGTGCCGGCCTCTCGTCTGGAAGACGTGGTGGTGTTTAACCCGGGCGATGTGGCCCGCCCACTCGGGCTTAATATGCTCGAATACAATTTCGACCGACCGGAAGAAAAAACTTTTATTGTCAACGAGATTCAGTCTATTTTCAACCGCCTCTTCGACAAAGAAACTATGGGTCCAATGTTCGAGCAATATATGAGGAATGCCCTGCTTCTCCTTATGGAAGACGCCAAATATGAGCCAGCAACACTTATGGAGGTGCCACGTATTTTTACCGATCCGGCCTTTCGTAACAAAAAGCTAGC
>CAZIIR010000002.1:7473-56307 GCA_964539475.1 uncultured Candidatus Saccharibacteria bacterium | reverse complement strand
TATTAATAAATTAGCACTAATAGCGAGAAAGTAAAGATGTATTTTGAACATATAAACAGTTGATAACATTTGGTTATATTTGTCCCTCTAGAATTTTCTCATGCGTATGCTGTTCTTAATCATACCTCCGAGCCGAGTGTTAACAAATTTACAGTGGTGTGGTAGAAATTACTTCAGAAAAACCTTGAGAAGGGAGGTGTACGTTGTTGAGTAGATTTTATTGCTATCCACCACTTACCATCGTCAGAGGAGTGTGGCACCTAGATGTTGAGATAAACCACGGTAGCGTGACATTCTCGGTGCCAGCGGAGAAAGGATCAGAATTGGAAGAAGTGGAGCTGAGAGAGTTGGAGATATTGCTTAAGCTCCTCAATGAAAGTGGAGTAAAGAATCGCACCACCACTCGCGATACTCCAGCTGGTCCGATGGTTGACCGCATCTCGATAGACATTAAGAACGGCTGAGCGTTAGGTTTTTGGTTGAGGTCTCGTGCGGTGACTTGCACGAGACCTTTTCTTTTACCCTAATTTCCTCACTTCCTCGAGCCGACGGAGCCGAGTGTTAACAAATTAGCAAAAACGGGGCCAAAGTATGGAAACATGACGCTTCATTGACTTTTTGTAATTAATTGTTATAATACCCCTCAGATTGTCAGGGAAGTATTCCCTTTAAAATATAGATTTTAGGAACGACGGAACCCAAACCGCATCCTTACTGAAGGGGAGTTAAGCCAATGAACGTCGCTGCAACACCGACACAACCAGCAATCAGAGCTAGTGAAAACTTCGCTCGCAACCTCTTCTTTCGCGGCACCGACTGTCTCGGCGCCACGGAAGTGAAGCAAGTATTTGGAATCGAGGTGGAAGCTCCGCCCATTCCGTTTACGGAAGAGGAGCTCGTCCGAGCTCGCGCTCTTGGCCAGTTCCTCGTCCTCTTTGCCGACAAAAATGCCACTGGGGCCCCGCTTACCATGAAGGGCGTCTGCGACCATCTTGGCAACAAGCTCGCTGATGATGGCAGACTGCTCTACGTTCTGACGAACTGGTACAAGGAGGAAGTCTTCTTCGCGACGAATCCGATCGCGCCCGTGCTGACTTGGAAATTCGTCAGTCGGAAAGTGATTCCGGATTCGACTAAAGAAAACTATCTGGGCCAGACGCAGGCCATCGTGGACTATCTGGTCAACCAGGTTTACGAGGGCGAGGAATTGCCAATGTTGTACCAGGAAGCCGTCGAAGAGTTTGACGCCAACGAAAGCCGCCTGGACTGGCTCATGGACAACGACGAGCAGAAGGCCACCGAAGAGCTCGTCGCTCTCAAGGTGAATCAACTCTTCCGCCTTTCTCCTGGCGAGCTGGTCTACTCGATTGCGCTCTACCAGGGTGTGAACCGCGAGCGTCTGCTCGAGAACGTGAATTCCTGGACCACCTCCCGTGATGCGGACGGGGACCTGGTGTACGTCGGCAATGCTGACTCGGACGGTGCGGGCGTGGAATGCTATGGCCCCGGGTACTTGAACGACGACCTCGGCGTCCTATTCTCCCGCAGTGGTCTGGCGGAGTCCTGATCACTTGAATCCTGAAATCTTGTTGTCTCGTCTTTGGCCCGCTTGAGCTCTTGTAGCTTGAGCGGCCTTTTCTTTTACTCTAATTTCCTCACCTCCTGCAGTTCGCAAGAGCTATTGGAACTGACGGCATGTTTATATATCCTCGGCCTTGCCATCTTCAATGAACAACCGCTTCCACCTCTGCCAACCATTCCGCCAAGTTCGATGCGTACTGATCCGGGGACTGTGTCGGTGGTGATGCTTGAGAATATAAGGGTGAGCCGCGAGTCCTTGTCTGACGGAAAGGAAAGCAGAAAGGGTTTTCTAGACAAAAAAACTACGGGTGGTAGTAATTACTTTAGACAAATCTAACCATGGCCAAAGGAGGGAGGTGATTTTATGGCCGGTCAGAAAGTGGTAATAGGAGAGACAAATTGCCGAGAACATGGGGTCGGAGGTCTACCTCTGTGTACGGTGATTGAGAATGGGAATGTTGAACCTGATGACGAATGGGCGCTGTTTCGTCTAACAGACGATGGCTTGGAAACGTACCAGATGGGTGCAGAGTTCGCCGAGGGAATCATGACCCTTCTCGTTCGCGGCAAACCAGCCGTTGAAGAAACGGCCCGTTTCAAGACGAAAGAAGAGGCTGTGGGCGCCAAGAGTGAACTTTCAGAAACAGAAAAAGGGCGCACTCTTCTGCGCTCTGTTCGTCCGAGGTAATCCCGCCTTCACGGGACAGCAATCACGCTGTCACTTTGTGAGGCGGGTTTGTTGTTTATGTAAATTTCCTCACTCACTCGAGTCCGCGGAGCATCGTGTTAACAAATTAACATAGGTGTGGTAGTAGTTAGATTGGATTGAAATAGGCGTTTCTACTTCTACGAGAGGAGGACTAGTGTCATGCTGGAAAAGAAGGTGTTTGTGGCGATCAGTGGCTTGCCGGGAAAGATGGCGAGACTGGTGGCAAACGGTTTGGTTGACGGGGGGAAGTATCATCTGGCCACCGTTGGGTTAACTGGACCCAGTGATCCAAGCTATCGCATGGATATCAGAGGGCAGGTGATTAACCTTTTCCAGCCAAGGGAAAGGGAGAAGTTTCTCGACGGACTGTCCGAGGCTCGCGCTTTTGGATGCCCGGTGGTCGTCATCGATTTCTCGCATCCGAGTGCGGTAAACGACAACGGTGATTTTTATTGCAGACAGCGTCTTCCTTTCGTCATGGGAACGACTGGCGGTGACCGCGACGTGCTCAAGCAGAAAGTTGAGGCTTGGGAAATCTGCGCTGTGATCGCCCCCAACATGGCTGCTCCAGTGGTGGCCCTACAGGCGATGATCCAGTACGGCGCGGAAAACTTTCCCGACTGCTTTTCTGGCTTCAGGTTGCAGATTGTCGAGAGCCACCAGAAAGCCAAGCCTGACTCAAGCGGCACAGCCCGGGCGATGATTCCGCACTTCCGGGCCCTGGGTCTGCCGTTCGAAGAGTCCCAGATTGTGATGATTCGTGACGAGGAGCAGCAACTCTCCATGGGTGTTCCGGCGGAACATCTGGGCGGTCACGGTTGGCACTCGTACTCAATCTCAAAACCTGATGATTCGATGAAAGTGGAGTTTGTCCACAACATCAACGGCCGTGCGCCCTATGTCGACGGCACGATGAAGGCTCTCGACTTCCTGGTCCGTCAGGTAAGGCTGGGAGTCAAAGGCAAGGTCTTCTCCATGATTGATGTCTTGGAAGGTTGAATCTTAAGCGAACCGCAAGGTGCGCCCAGCTGTCTCTGACAGCTGGGCGCTTTTTATATTTACTTTTTCCATATTTATGTGCTAGTAATATCGCAGTTTCTGGGGCACAGTAGCCTTGGATTTTTAGAACTTTGAAATATGAACTGCAACGGCTGACTTTTTAAGGTTGTGCCAAAAGACAGGAGATGCTAATGCTGAAACCGCGGATTAGGATGGGGGCTAACCTCTTCCAAAGTATCAAGGCCATGAGTCGCGAAGCTGAAGGATGTGGGTTGAAACTTCACCGTCTTTCAATCGGCCAGCCAACTGGCCCAGCTTATGAGTCGGCGCGTCGGAAGGCGGCAGAGCTCATCATGTCTGATGACGAAGTCTGGCATGAGTACCAGGACAATGGGTGCTTGCCGATGCCGGATTTCGCCGAGCGCTTTGTTCAGGCACATGTCGAGCAGAACCTTGCGATGTTCGACCACCTGGCCTACCTTCCTGTGCATGGGATCAAGTCCATGCTTCAGGTGGTCATCATGGCGGCGTTGCAGTCTGCTGACATGGGTGTGATCTCGCGCTTCATGGTCTACACGACGACGAAGCCCGGGTATCCGACCCCGGCTGACCAGTGCCGTTATCTTGAGAACACTGGGGCCCTTTTGAGCCATCGGGCCCTTGGCACAGATCCCGGCAACGACTTCCTTTTCGAACCCAGTGAAGCGGCAGAACGGTTTGGTGATGGTGGTGCCAACAGCCTTATCATGATGAACTACCCGGGCAATCCCACTGGGCAGACCGCATCGGTCGAATGGCTTTACGCTGTCTGTGCCTACTGCGAAGAAAACGGCGTGCGACTCTTCAATGACGCCGCATACGCTGCGCTTCCCCATGAGGGCGAACGACTGTGTACCTTGGCCGACGTGGCAGTACACTATCCCAACCTCTCGTGGGCCGAAGCTTTTTCCGGCTCCAAGATCGGCAACTTTACCGGCTGGCGTGCCGGTGCCATGGTCGGTTCGGCAGATTTCATTGCCGATATTGCGACTGTGAAGGGGAACACCGACAGTGGCTTTAATGCACCGCTGGCGGTCAGTATTCTTCACGTTCTCGAAAACGATCGGGCGTCGCTTGAGGCGACAAGGCAGATGTACACCCGGCGGGTGAAGGTTCTGACGGAGACGCTCCAATCATGCGGGATGGAGCTGGCGGTCAAACCGAAGGCGGGCTTCTTTACTTTGTGGAAATGCCCAGTCCATGCTTTCGGCGAGAAGATCGAGTCCTCCGAGCAGTTCAATCGGCTGATGATTACGAAGACCGGCGTCGTCGGTGTTCACTTTGATCCGTACATGCGGTACGCGGTGTGCGGCGATGTCGAAGCGATGATTGAACACCTGGTCGCGGCATTCAAGCAGGCCAACGTTCGCTACAAATGATATCCTTCGGCCTTACAAGCCTGCGCTTCCAGTAATGGAGTCGCAGGTTTTGCTTTTACCTCAAAGTTCTAACTTCCCGCAGGGAGCGGAGCCAAGTGTTAACAAATTTACAGTGCCGTGTTATAAGTAAGGCAGAAAAAACCACAAAGAAGAGGAAGGAGTTACCTCATGCCAATCTGTCTGGTTCACTACGCGAAGGGTCGGCTCGAAGGAGACATACTGTCGAAACTTGGACCAACAATCGGAGAGAGTGTCGCGAGGGCACTTGATGTTCCGTCAAACCCGGAGCTCCATCTCACTCCAAACAAGGTTGAGGTTCGATTTTCGGAGTCCGGTCCGTACGATACTGGTCACAAAGACGTCGGCATCATGATCTACGGCAATGGTGGTCCTGAGCGTGAAAGTAATCTGAAGGATCGGGTTGCCCAAATCCGCAAGGACGTGATGATGTTCCTGGCGGATTATGATCGAAACCTCACCGTCTACATCTATGTGATGCTGCAGAAGGCGGAGTATCTTGAGATCTGACCTAGATACTCATCTGGTCACCACCCCTATCATATTTAGGGTGGTGGCCTTTTCTTTTACCCCAAGGTTCGGATGTTGTAGAGGGTGTAGAGCAAAATTTAGAACGCCGTCAGGTGTTTTAATTCTGCTCCCCCGGAGTGAATGAACTGCTTCACTCACTCCGGGGGAGCAGATAGCATTTAATGGCAGAACTTGGGATAATGAGCTCATGAGTAAGAAATACATAGAAGATATAGTCCTCGGTGATTACAAAACCAGAGGCAGCTACATTCCTGCAAAGAAGATTGATGTGGGCGACTTCTATCAAATCTACGTATCTGGTGTACAAGCACCCAAAGATGATAGTCACAGGGTGGTGACAGACGACGTGGAAGAACAAACCAAACTAGTATTTGAAGATATACAGAAGATATTGGAGCACGCCGGCGCAACATTAGATGATGTTGTAAAGGCGGTTATCTATGTCACTGACATGAATGATTTTGATAAAATCTCGAAGATTAGAGGCGAATATTTTAAAAACTCCATGCCAGTCAGCACTCTTGTTGAAGTGAATCGTATGACAAGAACTGGTGCCAAAATAGAGATTGAGGTAACCGCAATTGTTGAAAAATAGAAAGTTTTTAGGAATTAAATTACTGGAATCAAAATTCGATTCTTTGTGAAAAAGGTTCAAAGATTGGAAGCCCAGGGGAGTGTTAATAAATTTACGCCAATGACTTTTTGACTCTAACCTGGTAGAGTTTTTAGATGAAAACAGTTGTGATTTCAGGGAGTGTCTCTCTGGAAGAAAAGATGAAAAAATGGGATGTTTTTTGGAGGGCAAAAGGGTATAAGGTTATCAACTATCCTAAACCTATAGCAAACGGGGAGTTTGCGATTCAATATCCTGTCATTCACCAAGAATTTTATTCTGACTTAGCTAAAGCCGATATTCACTTTGTGGCCAACGAAGAGAATAAAAATATCAAAGGATATATCGGTCCAGGGGTATACGCAGAGATTGCTTTTCGGGTTGGATTGAACTTGACCGGAGAAACCAAAGCGTCAATTCTATTGCTTGAACAATTATCACCGGAGAATCCTTTTTATAGTGATCTTAAATTATGGCTTGACCTCGGGTGGATTGGGCTATTTAAGGATTTTTCATTTTAGTCTTACTTTGCTAGGCTTTTAGTATGGAATCACCCCTAAATGAAAAAACTCGTTCAACACTTATAGCGAAACGAGGCTATAGACAGGATATCGTCGGAGATACCCTGGCTCTCTATTTATCAAATAACCCTATGGCGGCGCAGTGGTTGGCTAATAGAATTGGCGACCCTTCAAAAGTCCTTTTAGAATTATGCTGTGCTGTCGGAGTAACGATGGAATACTTAGCGCCAGTATTTGATAAAGTGATTGGTATTGATATTGATAGACAGGCACTCGAAGCATGCAAGGATAATTTACAAAAAGCAGGAGTGTCAGAAAACTCAATACTTATTCAAGGAAATGTGTCTAATAAAGAGATATTGAAAAACGTAAAAGCTGACATTGTTATTTACGATATTCCATATTGGTATCCAGATAAATATTTTCAATACACAGCAGAAGAAAGGAATGTTGAAAACCCTGACCTTGTTACATTGGTAGCAGATATTCGCAAGTATATTTCCGAAGATATTGTTATTTTTGCCCCACCTGAAATGGGATACAAATATTTTAGCAGTGTTCTAGGAGAGTGTGAGGTTGTACAGGTATATATAAATCAAAAGCATGATCGTAATTATATCTTTCTGGGAAATTTGATTAAGGAAGAAGGGGAGGGAATAATAACATTATCATTGGCAATATTAAATAATGACTAAACAAATCCGACTTTGGTACTTATACGATTTCGCCAACTCCTTTGCTTCGGTTGTTTTAATTTTTTATTTTCCCCTAATATTTGTTGAGAAAGGCGGAATGGAGGAGTGGATCGGTGTGGCTGCTTCGCTCTCGACGGTCCTTCTGCTTGTTCTTCTACCGCCCTTGGGTCGCCGGGCCGATCAGACTGGCCGCCGTCGGCCACTTCTGACTTACGGCTTGATTGGGATGGCTGTCTCGCTCATTATTTTGGGCTACCTTTTTGCAAATGACAGCCTGTCTAGCATTACGGTTCAGATTATAGCGCTCCTCGTCTACATTTTCTTTCAATTCTGTTTTCAAGGTAGTGTCGCGGTTTACTCTTCGCTTTTACGGGCACTATCAAATCAGGATAACGATGTTGTCGTTTCCGGTCGTGGTTACGCTTTAGGGCAGTTTGGCAATGCGCTAGCGATGGCCCTGGTCAGTCCTTTGGTGGCGAGTGGGGCGATTTTTTTGGGTCTCTCCGGTAAACCACTCGCGCTGGTGGTGGGGGCGGTATTATCAGTTTTACTCGGACTGCCTTTCCTGCTTTTTGCGAAAGAGGTAGGTGTGAAGAAAGAAGAACTGGTGGCTTTTTCCTACTCCGACTTTTGGCGAAAGATTAAAAATGATAAACCGGTTTTGTTTTTTCTCCTGGGTATGCTTTTCTTGTCCGACGCTATTTCGACATTTGAGATCTACGCCACAGTTTACCTTTCCAAAGTTTTTGATCTTTCTGATCAGATGGTCATCTATACGGCATTGATCGGACTTGGGTTTGGCTTGGTGGGCGGATTACTAGCCTTTCGTTTTGTTTTATTTCTTAAGTCAAAGATGGCAACCTTGCTAATGTCCAGTCTTCTCTACGGTCTGTGTTTCTTTTTACTCGCGATTGTACCCAAAAACCAAGTTCTGGTTTTCGGTGTCCTCGTACTTTCTGGTTTGTCCTACGGCTTGGTCTTTAGCTTGGCGCGGGTAATCTATGCCGAGTTGGTGCCGCGGGACGAACAGACAGAGTATTTCAGCATGTACAGCCTCTTCCAGCGGGCCTCGGTTGTTGTGGGGCCACTCATTTGGGTCGCGACTTTTACTCTGCTTGCCCCTTTTGGCGAAGATATTCAATATCGAGGGTCTATCTTTCTCCTTGTTTTTATGGTGATTATTGGCTATGTGTTTTTGAGGAAGGTTAAATATAAATAAATCTATAACTAATATGAAAAAAGCTATACCCCTTCATCAAATCTACTCTCAATACAAAATAATGCCCAACTTGCAGCTTCATCAGCTGCGGGTGGCGGCGGTGGGGCAGATGATTGCCGAATCGATTCCGGGTTTTGACGAAACCAAGGAAGTAGTCACGACTTGTCTTTTGCATGATATGGGCAATATTATCAAGTTCAATCTGAACTACTTCCCGGAGTTCCTCGAGCCGGAAGGTTTGGCTTATTGGCAGAAGGTGAAAGACGAGTATATAGAAAAATACGGCATTGATGAGCACCACGCCACTCAAAGCATCATCGCCGAATTAGTACAGTCAGAAAATATTAAGGCCTATGCCAATCAGGTCGGATTTACTAAACTAGAAGAGACGGAGGGGGATCAGTCTTTGGCCAAAAAGATTTGCGCCTACTCGGATATGCGGGTCGGTCCCCATGGTGTGATTTCGGTCGAGGAAAGGCTGGCCGAAGGCCGGAAAAGGTATGCCGGGCGGACAGACAAAGCGATAGCGACGGACCGGTATGATGTTCTAGCTAATACTTTAAGAGAAGTCGAGCGGCAAGTCTTTGCCAAGTCGACTATTAGGCCCGAGTACATATCAGACGAAGCAGTAAATAAAAAATTAGAAGAATTAAGGAATTTTGAGATTTAGTAAATTATAAAAAATGACTAAGCGTTACAAAATAGTTGTATACGTTCCAGAGGATCACGCAGATAAATTGCGTGAGGCTATAGGGAATGCTGGTGCTGGAAAAATAGGAAACTATTCTCACTGTACTTTTACCCTTAAAGGTACTGGTCGTTTCAAACCCGAGGAAGGAGCGAACCCTACCATCGGATTTGTGGGTAAACTTGAAGAAGTTTCCGAAGACCGTATCGAGACTATCTGTTCAGCAGATAAGCTGCAGGATGTACTAAATGCAATTCGAGAGGTACATCCTTACGAAGAGCCAGCGACAGATGTATATCCAATTGAAGTTATATGACCCCCATCTCCCAACTAAATGAAAAGCTAAATGAGGTTATCATAAAATGCCCAGAGATAACCTATATGGGCGAGGAGGTGCTTCGGCAGCCGGCTGAAGAGGTGGAACTGGCCGAAGCTTTGGATATATCAGAAAAGTTACAAAAAACGCTCCTTTTGTATCGAGATATAACTGGTCTTGGTCGGGGGCTAGCGGCTCCTCAGGTTGGAATCAGTAAACGCGTCTTTGTGACCTACTCTGATAATGTATTTAAAACATATATAAACCCGCAACTCGTTGAGTTATCAAAAGAAGAAAATCTGTACCGTGAGCTTTGCATTAGCTGTGGTTATGTCTCGGGAGATGTAAAAAGACCTAGGTCAATAACCCTAGAATATATGGATGAAAAAGGAGAAAGGCAGACAAAAAAAGCAGATGGGTTTTTAGCTAGGCTCCTGCAGCACGAGTACGACCATCTTGGGGGTATTTTAAATCTCGATAAGGCTGAAGCGGGTACTATTTCTTTTATGACTTCAGATCCAACTAAAGAGGAGTTAAGGAATATTTAACATGGATAATTTTGTTTATATAGATGAATATGGACTCTTAGGTAGCAACTTCTATTGGCACAAGGCGGAAGCTTATGACATATCAAAAGAAGAGTTGACTAAAGTTGGTTTAAAAGATGATCGCGTACAAGTCCACCAGGATATAATTTCTCTTCTCCTTGAGGTTGACAGTCAATTTCAGAAAAAGCTTGGTTATCGGTTGTATATAAAAGAAGGCTATCGTTCGTCAGCACTCTATCGTCTGGTGTATGACAAGCGGGTAGCGAGATTTGGTCAAGAACAGACCGATAAACTTCTCAACATAAAAGATATGTATCATACGACCGGCAAAGCCGTTGATGTAGCCTTGTGGGATATGGAAAAAAATAAAGAAGTATTTATGCGGGATGGCAAAGATGATCCTGAGGCATTAATTTTTGGATTTTATAAAAATAAGACTGATGACCGTAGTCTTTATTATCAAGGTTTACAGGAGCAGGTAGTGGAAATAATGAAAGACCATGGATTTGAAATGGGAAAATTGGGGGAATATTTTCATTTTAACCACAAATCTATCATATAAGATTTATTGGCTCATTTTCTGTTGTAAAAATAGAACAAAAAGGCCTGCCACAAGTTGGTACTTATGACAGGCATTAATCCTTCCTCTCGGTTTCTTTTTCTCGCTCCGCAATTATGCGATGCATGTTGGCGAAGTTAGAAAAATGTTGGAAGTATGATCTGTAAGCCGGGGTCTCGCCTCGTCTATAGCGAGATTGAATATCTCTCTGACGGGGTCTCCTTCCCAGTTCTCTCTCGAGCTGTTGGTAATACTCAATAAGGTTTTCGTCTGTAAACCACCCTTGGTAAGCTCTGTCTGGGTCGAAACCATGAGGGTTTGGTTTAAACCCGGCGGCAGATTGTGCTGCACCAACCGAGCCAAAGAACTTGATGTAGGTCCCTACACTAGGACATAGGCCGGCTTTTGAAGCCCGCTTAATGTCGTTGGCGTTAGGGGTACGCCCCAAATCTTTCCCGAGTTTTTTCAACATCTCGGTCAGATCTTCACTCTCGGTGTAGCTCCTTCTGCCAGGATCTAATCCGGCCGCTTCTCGTGCATTGGCGATACTACCGAAGTTTTTGTAAAAAAGATGTAAGCCAGCGCTCCTATCTTTTTTATGTGCCTCCTGAATGTCCGCAACGGTAATATTCCGTCCAAGCTTGTTCGCCATTTGCCGTAGTTCTTCAACCAGATCGACAGAGTTGTAAGTCCGGCGTAAGAACTTAAGGCAGTGTAAAATAGGAACAATCACCTCGTCGAAACTAATCTCCCCAGTTTCAACTTCCAGAGGCTCTTGGTCGTATCTGGACCTTTTGTGTTTGCTGGTCGATTCTCTTTTCAGTAACTCTTGCTCGGCTTCCACCATCTGTTTGAGCTTGTGGATGGTCTCGATACGTTCGACATTTCCCACTAAATCTAATATGGTCACCTCTTTCTTTCCCGGTGACTTACGCAGTCCGCGGCCAAGTTGTTGGTAGAAGATTCTGGGTGAAGATGTTGAACGAAGAAACACAATCAAGTTGGTTGAAGGAACGTCAATCCCTTCGTTGAACATGTCGATGGTAACAATTGTGCCACCAGACTGACGGAACTGAAGTAACCGTTGTTTGCGGTCTGCTGGTTTGACCGCATTGTGAATCAGTAGTGCTCCTCCCAGTAACTTTTCCAGTCGCCGACTGTGCTCAATCGACTGACAAAAGATAATTGTCCGGGGGTCATCAAGCCTATCTTGGTATTGCTTGATAATCCTGACAATCTCCTTGTCTCGTTTTGGCACAAAAAGCATCTTGTTGAGCTTGGCAATGGACATCATGCCTTCTGGCGTCTTGATCGTTTTTGACCGTCTGATCTCATCCATCAAGAGGACGTAATGCACTGGTGTCAGGAGTCTTCTGGCGATCGCTTGATGGAGGTCGAGATTGAATATCTCTCGTCCATAAACATGGCGAATGTCCAGCAGGTCTGACCGCTCCGGTGTAGCCGTTATTCCCAACAAAAAGGTCGGACGGAAGTATCGAACGGTCGGTAGATACGTCTTGGCGTGAGTATGGTGACTCTCGTCAACAATGATCACATCAAAATCGTCCTTGTCGAACTGTTGTTTTTTCCGTTGCATTGTTTGGAACGATGCAAACAGACAATCCGCTTCATGGTAGAGAATTTTGTCACGACCAGTAAAGAGTCCGTAAGTGTAGGTGTCGCCCAGGACTCGTCGGAATTCGATCGATGCCTGTTCCAAGATGTCATTTTGGTGACATAAGAAAAGAAGGCGACTCCCAGGTTGTTTACAACAGAAAGCTTTGAAAGTTAAGGCAGCCGTGATGGTTTTACCCAGACCGCTTGCCATTACAATCAGAGCTTTTTTACGCCCTTGGGAAAGGGTTTCTTCTACGGCCTTAAGACATTCGGCTTGATATGGGTAAGGGACTATCACGACTTCACCTCCTTTCTGGCTCGTGCTTTCAGTGTTGCGGTGGTTGTTAGAGGACAGGGTCTTTTTAGATTATGTATTAGTTATGTTCACTAGTCAAGGAGTATTTGACCCCTATCAATTCGTATGTTAGAAGTTAATCAGCTATTGTTCTGGGTCAACAAAAAGGAGATTGCCAATCATGGCTACTGCGAAAGAGTCCAAACCGACAGACAAGCTGTTGATGTTACCGGTTGATAAAATCGAACCGAATCCCTACCAACCGCGGAGAAAGTTCGACGAGACCAAAATCGCCGAACTGGCGGCCTCGATCAAGAAAGACGGGCTGAATGAGCCGATTGTTGTGAGGCAAGTGAAGGAGGGCGAGTTCCAACTTCTGATGGGCGATCGCCGTCTTCGGGCGCACAAACTGTTGGGCCTGCTGGAGATTAAGTCGATCCTCAGAAAAGCCAGCGACAAGGAAGCGCGTCGCGGAGCTCTCGTGGAAAATATCCAGCGTGAAGACCTGACTTTGATCGAAGAGGCGGAGGCTTTGAAAGACTTGGTCGCTGACCAAGGTGGGGACATCAAGCAGACGTCGGCCGAGATCGGCAAGAGTGAGTTGTTCATCAACGAAAGGCTCGCCCTGCTCGAACTGCCAGAAGCGGTGCAGAAGTTCCTGGACGACGGGGCCCTGAACCTTTCTCACGCGAAAGTTCTGCTCGAAGTTCCAAACAAGGTTCGATACAAGGCGGCCGAACAAGCGGTACGTTTCGGGTTCAGTCCCGACCAACTTCGCGGCAGCCTGCAACAGCAGTCCCAGTCTGATGGTGGCAAAAAGGGGCGACACAAGTCTACAGGCAACGGTGAACAGGCGATGAGTTATAACCGTTTGTCGTCGCTCGTCATCAACCTCTACGACGGGCTGGAGTCTTATGATTTTTCCAAGTTGAAGACTTCAGACGAGAGGAAGACCCTATTCAAACAGCTCGCTCTTCTGGAAGAGCAAATCCAGCAGGGATTGAAACAGCTGGAAGAAAAGGTCTCGTAACGACTGAAAAGATTTGATTTGACTAAGGCGGGGTCCCCTGGATTCCGCCTTTTAATATATAAAAAAGAGGGCCGGATATAGATAATCCGGACCCTCACAGTGATTCATTTTTCCGCAGTGCCTCTAGTGCCTTTAAATCTTCGATTACCTCCCTTATTAATTGAGACAAGATTTTGCCGTCGCCAATGCTCTTGGCTAACCCCTCCAGCCGTTTGATTTTTGTTTCAAGGCTAAATTGGTTGGGCGTGGTCTTGTCTTGGTCGCTCAGGTTTTGGTTTAATTCCGGAATCTTTGCTTGGAGTGGTAACGGGACCTTATGATTTTCATCTGATGGTCCCAGCCATTTCCATTCGGGAGCAAACTCTTGAACAGCACACGACAAGCAGAGGCCTAAGCGTGCTAATTGAGCGGTCCGTTGTTTGCAAAATTCACAGAGTCGAGCCGGCTCACTACAGCCCCGGCAACCTGACTGGCCTTGGGTAGCTACACAGACTGCTACACTTGTTGTTCGTGACAACACTTGGCAGGTTACCATGGTGCTTTTTTGTAACGGTGGCACCGGGGTTTTTTCCTGAGACAATCTAATGTGAAGGCAGTCATCGCACAATCCGGTCATCGAGACCGAGACAGGTCGGTGTTTGCACATTTCACACAGGCGATATAGGGACGCGCAACCAAAGCACCTTTCTTGACCTTGAGTGGAAAGGCAAGTCTGAGCTTTGATGTCATGTCCGACGATCTGACAAAAGATTTTACTCATGCTAACCCTCCTAAAGGTGAAATATCCTTTGGTATCCTATAATGTATAGGATATTATGTCAATATTGACGTCTCTCTATATTGATGGGAGACTTCTTGGCAGTAACTGATTTTTTGACAACTCAACTTTAACGTACAGAAAGGATGGTAAACAGTGCAGTCTCTCTTGCTGAAAGGAATGCTGAGACTGACCTTGCCTGACAAGCGATCACGTCGCATTCAGGTTGAGGTCGACCTCAAACGATCGGGCCTTTATGTCCGAGGATTTGGGAAGAAAAGTGTTGTTGTCAATCCTGACAGCGAACTTTTTGCTTTGTTGAATGAGGTAATGATTCCCACCAAAGCTGTTGCGCAGGATCCCCGGTCTGACCGCTTGCATGACGGGTTTTTGGACAATCCAATTGAAGAGTTGGTCCTGTCTAATCGGGCAAAACTCTTTCTTTGGTCCGCGGGGATTCAGGTCGTTCGAGACCTGACCGCTCGAACCGAAGAAGAATTGGATCGGCTTTTTTGCGAACTCAAAACTGGTCGGACGATGGTAAGGAAACTGAAATATAGCAGTGGTCGGGATGTGCTCGACGAAGTTAAAATCCGTTTGGCACATTTTGACCTTGAATTTAGGCCGGAAGAAACCGATCTGTTGGGTTTTGCTAAAGACCGAGACCAGCCGCTTTTGTCTCTACCGGTACCAACAGCAGAGGAGGATGAGGCAGCGTCGAGACTGATAGGAGAGCAGTTCCCGCTGTTTAAGGCTTATCGGGTAGGTACGGAAGAAGAAAAGCTGGTCGCTCGAAACGCTATTGTGGCGGCAAACCTTGGCTTGGCTCGGAAAATGGCTTTGATGAACTATGGGAGGTTAGAGCCACAAAAAGTTGTCATGCTTGATCTCGACGATCTCGATCAAGAGGGAGCTATGGGCCTAATGAGAGCCGTGGAGATGTACGACTATACTCGAGGCTTTCGCTTTAGTACGTACGCGATGCAATGGGTACGGCAAAGAGTCGACCGGGCAATCCAGAATGCCGCTGGGCCGGTACGGATACCTATTCATTTGTCGTCGTCCGTCAGGAACATCTGGCGGTTGAGAAAGGAATTGACTACAAAACTTGGGCGTCCACCTACGCTTGACCAACTCTCAGAGTTTGCGGAAATCGATATCGACAAGCTGGAAGAGATGTTGGTGTTGTGTTCTGGAGCAACTGTTTCTTTTGATGCCCCCAACGCAGAAGACGATGAGAGGTCGCTGTCCGAGAGAATTGGAGACGGTTCGGAGCGGGTAAGTGACACGTTGTCAGTGGTAGAGACCAGTAACGTGGTTGCAGAAGTGTTGGCGGCTAATTTGCCTGAAGTTGACCAGAAGTGTCTAGAGATGTACTTCGGTTGTGGTGGGAAGCACCCCCAAACACTGGAAGAAATCGGAGGATACTTTGGCGTCACGCGGGAGCGGATCCGGCAGAGAATAGAGAAGTCGCTCGACAAACTACGTAGTCGGGATGTTTGGGAGAAAGTTCGATCGGAGTACCCAAAGACGAGAGAACCATACTTGATTCAGAAGACGAGGATCAAAGTGGGAGAAAAGTCTAAGGAGTGGACCCGAGAAAACAAGACCGAGGAGGAGTTAGTAACAGAAGTATTGGAAATGGTAGCCAAACAGCAACAGACTGATGTGGCGTCAATTGTGGCTTATAGTGAGGTTGGCTCCCGAGCCCGATTTGTTCAGATGACGGCTATGTATGAACTCCGACGACGGCTTAAATTGCCGCTATCGAAGATCGCCCTGGTCTTTAATCTGGATGACGAAGACACGGTCAGTGAACGTCTCGACTACCTGAAGATGATACAACCTTCACTGAAACGCAAATAGAAAGGAGGCACGATAATGCCCCAAGTAAAGATCCAGGGTGTTTTGGAGGTCGGGGGGATCAATCTGCATGTCGATATCGAAACGCATGACGGCGAGTCGGATATCTACGTGACGAATGTCCATCCCAACTGCCTGGTGATACCCAAGGAACGTCTGATGGTGGATTTTCTCGGGTTACCCTCGGAGGTGGTCTTATACCTGCAAGCGAAAGGGTTTTCTTCTTTGGCTTCGTTGGTGGATGACCACTGGCAGGTTAAATCGAATGGCTTTTCACCTGATATCAAAGATGCTGTTTCGGTTGCCATTAAACAGCTACGAGACAAGGCTTTGGTGTTTGACCGGGTGGAAAGGTTTCGGGAGCCGATGGGGGTGGTCGATTTGCCGAAGGGGAAAGAACTCGTTGGAGGAGTGTCTGAAGGAGGTGACGAAAAACTGGACGTAGATATTTCCTCGTGTGATCTCAACAAAGCCGTGGAGGAAAACTTGCGACGAAAAGAAGTGAACACCCTTCGTGATGTTGTTGTTCGTGGTCGTGGTCGCCTTATGATGGTCAAGGGGATGGACAGAAAAGCCATCGCCAAGATCGAGTTGGCGTTGATGAGTGCTGGTGCATCGTTGCCCCAGTGACTCAACAACACCCACTTCATCTATTACTGCCGAATGTCTGTAACAAGTGACCCCGAGTCACTTTGACACCCGGCTGACCTTGGAGGCATTTACCGATGATCCCGATTTTATCGCTGAAGGAGGTGGAGCGAATCGAAGAGACTATCGGAATTATATTTCGAAACAAGTCTCTTCTTGAGCAGGCATTTACCCATGCTTCTTTTCGGCAAGAAGCCAGAGTGGCTGTCACAGAAGATTATGAACGGCTGGAGTTTCTCGGGGACAAAGTTGTAGGTCTAGTAGTGGCGAGTCATCTCTTCAGATCTTTTCCTGACAAAGCAGAGGGAGAGCTGACGGCGATGTTTTGCACTTTGACCTGTAACAAGACCCTGGGGTTAGCTTCAACCGAGCTTGGTCTGGACAAGTTCATTCGCATTGGCACCGGCGCCAGAAAGGAAACCGTAGAAAAAGGCCGGTTGAAAGACTACCTGCTTGCCTGTGTCTTCGAGTCTCTAGCCGGAGCAATCTATCTGGATAGAGGACTGGGGACGGTCGAGATTTTCTTGGATGAGTTTTTGTTGTCGAGACTGCCGGATCTGATGATTCAGGGTCAATTTATCTCGGAGATTGGGCTACTCCAGCAGTTGAGCCAAAAGGAGTTTAAGCTCACTACGACCTATGTTGATCTAAAGCCAGAAGGTGGTCAGAACGACATCAAGGTGTTCGGTGTATACATTGGCGACAGGCTAGTTGGAAGGGGAGAAGGTTTTAACAAAAAGGAGGCCAAGTCAGAGGCCGCGAAGAATGCGTTGAAAGTTGAGTTTAAGATTTCCCTGTCTTAAAAGGGGAGTCTATTCACCGCCACAGGTTACGTAACCTGTGGCGGCTTTTTTATATTGAAATTGAATAACTTACTTTGACTAAGACTGTACTCGGTACTATACTGACTAAATATAGCACCTCATAGCCATATCTAGTTTATTTGTTGCAAGTGTAAGAACTGATGGGCTAAAGCGTTTTAAAATTTGTGATTAAATACTTATGTTATACTAAAAAATATGACATCAAAAAACACTATTTGTCTCTGGTTTGATAAGGGGGCCGAAGAGGCGGCAGATTTTTACGCCACCACTTTTCCCGACAGTAAAGTAATTAATGTCTTTAAAGCCCCGAGCGATTTTCCGGGTGGCAAGGCAGGGGATGTGCTAACAGTCCAGTTTACTGTTTGTGGTATTCCTTGCATTGGTCTAAATGGTGGGCCGACTTTTAAACAAAGCGAAGCTTTTTCTTTTCAGATTGCCACCGATAGTCAGGAAGAAACGGACCGCTATTGGAACGCGATAGTTGGTAATGGCGGACAGGAAAGTGAATGTGGGTGGTGCAAAGACCGCTGGGGACTGTCGTGGCAGATTACGCCTCGCACTTTGACCGAGGCACTCGGGGCCGGTGGTGACGAAGCCAAACGGGCTTTTGAGGCAATGATGACAATGAAAAAAATTGATGTGGCGGTTATTGACGCTGCCCGCCGGGGTTAAAAAATAATTAATGCACGAGTTAATATCAAAATACAGACATTGGCGGTTCAAAAATACTTTTCTACTTATTGTTAGTTTGGTAGTCTTTTTTTACCTTGCGGATACTCCACTAATCAGAGATATGATTACCCGTATTGGTAGTCTTGGGTATCTCGGGGCTTTTTTTGTGGGCATATTTTTTGTTTCTACTTTTACGGTCGCCCCAGCGACGGTGGTTTTATTTTATTTGGCAAAAGAACTAACCCCTTTGGAAGTTGCTTTGTTTGCGGGTTTAGGAGGTGTGCTTGGTGACTATTTTATTTTTCACTTTATGAAAGATAGAGTTTTTGAGGAAATAGTCCCGATTCTTAAGAGGTTGGGGAAACTTCGTTTGTTTCATCTATTAGCCACGCCATATTTTGCTTGGTTTGCTCCAGTATTGGGGGCCATTATTGTGGCTTCGCCATTTCCGGATGAACTAGGAATAACTCTCTTAGGAATTTCCAAGCTAAAAAACTGGCAATTTTTGGTTTTATCATTCGCCTTAAACTCTCTTGGTATTTTAGGAGTTATATTTTTGGCGCAAGTATTATAAGGATATATCAAGTGCCCGCTAAACTTATTTTTTATAGCGGAAATTAGAGGGAGGTTTTTCTTGATATTTTTACTCTGGATAGGTAGTGGGAATAAAAAATTATCATTACCAGGTGTCCTAAATGTGCCTGATGTGCTAGTAATAAGATATGAAAATTGCCTTCATACATAATGAAAAGAAATTAGGAACAGGGGCGCACTATATAAATGACCTTATGTCTCTCAAACTTAGGGAATCGGGAGTAGAAATGAAAAATTTTTACCCACGGGTCTCTTTAGATGCCCCAGTTCATTTAGGAGGACTAAAAAACATTTTGTTTTTTCATTCACTTCTGGAAAAACGAAAGGAAATATTAAAATACGACTTGATCCAGGGGACCACTTATACCCCGATTCCTTTTTTAGCATACCCTATTCCAGTCATAACCCATTTTGGATCAACAACCAGAGGTTTTTTAAAAGCGACACCGCGGGCTAGTCAGATGGAAACTAATTTAAAAAAAATTTGGTATGATCTTAAAAAAGTGGGGGCGATTAAAGAAGTTAATATAAAAACACGACGACCGTTGAGAGACATTGCGGAGGTTGAAGAATATGTCGCATCAAAAGCGGAGGCTGTTATTGCCACGTCCTTAAATGTAAAAAAAGAACTTCTCGAGATAGGGGTTGAAGAGAAAAAAATTCACCTCATCCACAATGCAATTGAAGATTATTGGTTTGATAATCATCGTCCTAAACCTATCGATGACCCACATATTGTTTTTTTGGGGAGGATGGGCGGTGATGCGTTTAATATGAAGCTCAAGGGGGTCGATAGGTTGATCCATCTTTATCGGCGTTTTAGTGATATTAAAAAGACTACGATATGTATGACGACTAACAAAACGGTCGTGGCTTGGCTATTGAATAACATACCGAATCATTCATTATATGTGAATACGGAGAAAGATAAGATTCCCCAGATTGTTAAAGGTTTACGGGGGAGTGTTTTATTTATCCCATCGCGATACGAGGGTTTTTCTCTGAGTCTTATTGAGGGAATGTCACAGGGGCTTGTGCCTGTGGTGTATCCAGTTGGCGTTGCTCCAGAAATTATTCGAAACGGAGAAAATGGTTTTATTGTGTCTTCTCAAAAAGAGGCGATAGATAAGGTGAAATTACTTCTTTCTGATGATTTGCTTCGCAAAAGGTGTTCCCTAATGGCGGAGAAAACCTCCCTCCAATTTTCAAGTTCTTTTATTGCGAAAAAACTGATGGATCTTTATGAGTCGGTTAGTAAATATAGTCGGAAAGAAAAGTTAGACCGACTGAGTAGCTAGGGTCTGTTTGACAATAAGCTGGGCCATTTAATTTTTTGTAAAATATCCAGAGTAAAATTATTAAATCTAAGGCAAATAAAATAATGAATTTTAAAGAAATAGACCAAATAAAAGATTTAATCCTTACTCACGAGCAGTATAAAAACCTGCCTTGGGTCAAAAAATATGTTAAAATAGGTATATAAAGCTAACTCAATTTGAACAATCGGGGTTTATTTTAGAGACCAACGGTGGCTTTTGCTTGGCGGTTGATATTGGTAGTTATACCGCCGCCCAAAAACTGGAGGGGATTCTGGCGGATGCTGTATTAGTTTCGCATCTTCACGGCGACCACTTATCGGTCGAAAATATTAAAAAACTTTCTCCTAACAAACTTTATTTGAGTGCCGAATGTATGGAAGTTTTAGGTGAGGAAAAAATAAGCTCAGAGATAGCTCAAATAAGGGCGGATGAGGTAGTAAATATAGGTGATATTAAAGTTCAGATTTTTAATGTTGACCATGGACCAAACACCAAAGTGCGACCTAAAGAAAATTTTGGTTTTCTCTTAGAGGTTGATGGGCAAAAAATATATTTTGCTGGTGATATGTTTTATCCGTCGGGCATAGAAGTCGCTGATTTGGAAGTGGACATTGTTCTTCTGCCTGTTGGTGGTTTTTACACTTTTGGTCCAGTGGAGGCGATAGAATTTAGTCAAAAGTTTAAAAAGATTGGCCAAGTCTTACCAATGCATTATGAAAAAGCGGAAGAAACCAAAGAAGAATTTTTAAAACTAATTAAATAATATGTCCGAAGACAAAAAGAGAGTAGGAGCGGGGTTTGGGGTGATTTTAGAAAAAGATGGCAAAATACTTTTAGGTCTTCGTCACCCCGACCCCGACAAGGCCGACTCGGCTTTTCGTAGTGCAGGTGAGTGGTCTTTGCCTGGTGGCAAGCTAGAGTGGGGCGAAAGTTTTGAAGCAGGGGCTATGCGAGAAGTGGCCGAAGAAACGGGTATTAAAATTAAAAACCCCAAAGTAATCTCGGTTCACAATTGTAAAAACCAGTATGCGCATTTTATGACAGTTGGTCTGGTGGCCGCAGAGTGGGAAGGGGAAGCTTCGGTCATGGAGCCCGATGAAATAATAAAATGGGATTGGTTTGATTTGAAAAATTTACCCGAGCCTCGCTATTTTCCAAGTTTTGAAGTAATTGAAAATTATCTGCAAAATAAGTTTTATATTCCAAGGGGCTAGCTGGTGGATTAGTTTTTTAACCAGGATTTGCTAGACTAAATTTATGAACAAAAATATAACCATTGTTATTATAGTTCTTGTGTTGGTTGTTGGGGGTTTGGTATTTTTTAAGAATCAATCAGTCGAGGCACCGGCCGGCAAGCTACCAGCTGGTAGTGTGCCGGCGGGGGACTTTGACCGAGCCAAGGACCAGGTTTGGACTTGGGAAAAAACAGTGATGGGCGACGGTACGACAGTTTTGCCAAAGAAAGCCGAGGCTTTTACTATTACTTTTGCTTCCGACAATAAAGTGAGTGGTACTACCGACTGCAACAGATTTGGCGGTAGCTACCAAGTGGGCTCCGACGGTATTTTAACTCTCGGCTCACTTGTCTCAACTAAAATGTTTTGCGAGGGGTCCCAAGAGGAAGAGTTTACTACGGCGGTGGCAAAAACTGGTCACTATATTATCGACGAGGCGGGCAATTTGGCCCTACTTCTTTCTGCCGACTCGGGCACCATCTTTTTTAAGAAGAATCAGTAGTAATTAGTTTAGGTATAAGCTATGTGGGCGAAGCCAGATAAAGCTAAGGTGGTTGGCAAAAGTTTAGCTGATAAAGAAATTTTACCTTTTGCTACCCAGGCCAAATGGCGCGCTTGGCTTTTGCGGCACAGTCACAAGTCTGACGGTATTTGGCTCAAGTTTTTCAAAAAGGCTTCAGGAGTAAAAACTATTACCTATGCCGAGGCCCTAGATGAGGCCTTGTGTTTTGGTTGGATAGACAGTCAGGTGGCCAAGTTTGACGACCAAGCCTACCTACAAAAGTTTACGCCGAGGCGAAGCAAAAGCCTCTGGTCCAAACGTAACCGCGACCATGTGGTCCGACTTATAAAAGAAAAAAAGATGACACCAGCGGGGCTTACGGAAATCAAGCGCGCTAAAACCGACGGTCGTTGGGAAGCGGCTTACGACTCGCCAAGTGTGGCTACTTTACCGGCCGACTTTTTATCTGCTATCGATAAAAATAAAAAAGCAGCCAAATTTTTTAAAACATTAAACAAGATCAACCGCTATGCTATTACTTGGCGCCTGCAGACAGCTAAAACCCCAGCGACTAGGGCTAAACGTTTGGCCCAGATTGTCGCCATGCTCGCGGAAGAGAAGAAATTTCATTAAAAAAAGCGCTGGTCAGGCGCCTTTGATGTTTAATGACCGGTTTAGTTGATTTTTTTCACGTAGGACAGATAGCTGATTGTTCCCAGAACAATAGTTGTCAGTCCTAAAATAACAAGCGAGGTTAGCAAGCCAGCGGTACTGGTAAGATAACCAAAAACGGCGAGTCCAACTATTCCCGCGATGTAGGAAACAGTCGACTGGGTTGATAAGACAGTAGCTCTAATATCACTGTTGGCGTGACGGTTTAGATATGTGCACACAAATGGCTTCATAAAGCCACGGACGATGTTTTGGGCTAATACCAAATAAGCAAAAGGCCAGATTGGCATGAGGCCCATCAGGAGGATGGGCACACCAAGACAAAGTAACATTAGGGCTACACAGTTTCTTTCACCTAAACGGTTTTCTATTTCCTGACAGTAGTGACTAGAGAGCCAAGCTACTATATTCAGACAGAAAAATATAACGCCGTAATAGGTGATATCCAGACCGACTGTTTCAAAGTATGGATTGTAGGTAAAAAACCAAACTTTTGATACTGCAAGTACCAAAGCGGCAAAACCAACCATCCACCTTATTTCAACCGACTTGGCGACAAAAGAAATTCCACGACCAACCGTCATTATTTGCTCTTTGACCGAATAGTGCTTTGATCGTGGTGCCTCTTTAAAAAAGAGGGAAGCAACCAAAGGTACGGCAACAAAAGGCAAACACAACAAAAGTGGCAAGCGCAAATGGATGTTCGCCAAAAATCCAGATGCCAATGAACACAAAGCAATCAGAAGTAGGCGCCCACCTATGGCACGACCCTCTATCTTCTTATACCTATCCGGTTGCCCGTTTTGGTCTAAGGTGTCATAGAGTAGGGCGCTGTCGGCACCCGACTGTAAAACAAATCCGACCACCCATAACATATTTCCGATCCAGGCTCCCACTGGACTTGTCATGGTGGCAAAAAAACACACACTGCCAAACAAAAACAAGCGACCTGTAACTATAGTCTTTTTACGTCCAATTGTGTCAGCCAAGGCTCCCGAAGGTATGTCCAAGACAGCACAGAAGAACAAAGCAATAGACTCTAGGTAATAGATCTCAGACAATGACATACCGCCTAGCTTTTGAAGCGAGGTGATAAGTATTGGTCCCCAAAACAACGGTTCGTTGAAGAGTGCAAATACATAATACAGGACCACGTTTCTCCGGCAGTCTTTCTCGTTCATCTCCATTTCTCCTCTGCTTCTAGTTGTAAAAGATCACTGACTGAATAAAAAATCTCGGCTTTCATTCAGTCGAGATTTTTCTAGGTTATTTGAGGAAGAGGGCTAAAAGTATCACGATTGAATATAAGCTGAATGGCGGTCGTACGGCAACACGAAAACCGCACGTTTTGAGGCGCTGGTCCAACTCATATTCATAATCTGAATACCTTTATTCATTTCACTATAATATAACATATCAGACATTTGTCAACAATTATATAATATTAACAGGATTGTATTTTTGCCGGGTACGGTGTTAAGATTTTCTTATACCAACTAACTAAAACAATATGGCATCAGCTCTAGAACAACAAATTAGAAATTTACAGCGGGAGATAGAGAAGTCGACCGAGGCGGTGAAAACCAAGTCTCAAGAAGTCGTTAGAAAAGAGCGGGAAATAGAAAATTCAAAACAAAGTATTCAAGCTAAAGAAAATGAGCTTAACAAACAACGCCAGGAGTTGGAAAAACTCGAGAGCCAGCTAGTTACTCTGCAAAACAGTAAACAAGAACTAGAACAGGGAATGGAGGAAACCCAGCGGGAGATTGGTGATTTGCACAAGAAGTTGGAAGACGAAATGGCCGAGGCTAAAACTAAAAAATAAAACCGCTTTTCATTAGTTAATTTGTGGTGTAAGGTAGAACCCAGACCAAGAAAGGAGGGTCTTTAACGTGTCTGACCAGCAAAATTTGAGTGAAGTATCCTCCTCCAGCCTAATGAGGATATTGATGAGTCGTTTGTGTCAGCGTTATTCTGCGTGCGGAGTTTCGCTTGGCCGTAGTGTTCGCTCACGGTTACTGGAGCGGGTAATGAGTTTTTTACCACTAGTGACCAACACTGAAGGTGGGGTAGACATCGATACTCTCGATCAAAAGATTTTGGAGGCAGAAATTTGTCACCGCCTAGAGATGGGAGACGTGCCGGAAGTGCAACTTTCTTTGTTTTTTGATCTTGCTCTTATGCCCGAACCTAATTTTCTGGCCCTTTTGGTTCGGGAAATGGTTTATTGGTACAAGGAAGACGAAAAACACGAATGGCCTCTCGTCTGTGAGCAGGGTATTGTACGTTTAATCTGGGAATTGATGTCTGGACCTGGCTATGTCGAGCAGTTTAATCGGGCTGGTCACGTGTTTAGTCTCGAAGAACTTTTCTCGGCCGCGGACGATCGCTACTACTGCCTCACCCGGTCGGAGGTGTGGCCGATGGGTCAGCTGGTGGTGGATAGATTTTAGAAAACAGAGAAGAAATAAGCTAACCCGGGGTTCGCGTAGCGAACCCCGGGTCTTTGTTTTAATATTTTGCTATAATTTACCTTTAAATATGACGCCCAATAAAATTTATGATGTCATTGTGGTTGGCGGTGGCGCTTCAGGTCTAATGGCGGCCGGCCGAGCGGCCGAGAGGGGTAAGACAGTCTTACTACTGGAAAAAAACAAGTCGCTGGGCCAGAAATTAAAAATTACTGGCGGTGGTCGCTGTAATATTACCAATGCCGAGCCCGATCAACATATTTTTTTAAAGAAATATGGTTCAGCCGAACCATTTTTACATTCGGCTTTCACTCAGTTTGGTGTAGGTGATACTTTCAAGTTTTTTGAACGGCGCCAACTACCACTGGTAACCCAAGACCGTGGTCGTGTGTTTCCTGGCACCGAAAAAGCAGAGGATGTGCTAGCTGTTTTAGTTAAATATTTAGCTACTGGCCAAGTAGAGGTAAAAACTGGTCTGGCGGTAACTGGTATTGAGCGTGAAGGTAATATTGTAAAAAGTGTTAACACTAAGCAGGGTAAATTTAGTGCCAAATGTTTTATTTTAGCCACTGGTGGGGTTTCGCACCCCGAAACTGGTTCGACTGGCGATGGTTTTGGCTGGCTTACCAAACTTGGCCACCAAGTTGCCCCTCCTTCACCCACTATTGTTCCTCTGGCGGTGGAAGAAGTGTGGGTAAAAAACTTGGCTGGGGTGACAGTGCCGGAAATGAAATTAACCTTTTTAAGCACTGACAAAAAGAAATTGGTAAAAAGGGGGCCACTTCTTTTCACTCACTTTGGTTTATCGGGCCCACTAGTTTTAAACAGTGCCTCAGGGGTGGCGGACTTTCTTCATACTGGTCCAGTGATTGCTAATATTGATTTATTCCCCAACCTTGATTTAGGTTCTTTGGAAAAATTATTGATAACAGTTTTTGATAGCACTAAAAACAAGAGTTTTAAAAATACTTTGAAAGAAATTTTAGCCCCCGCTTTGGCTACCGGGTTGTTGTCGGCTGGTATTTTACCGGTAGCTCCTGATAAAAAAGTTCATAGTGTTACTAAACTAGAGAGAAAAAGTCTCACTCGAGTTCTGAAATGTTTGCCGTTTACTATAAAAGGGCTTATGGGTTTTGACCGGGCAGTGGTGGCCGACGGCGGGGTGCCTTTGGTGGAAATAGACACTCGTACTATGGGTTCAAAAATAATTTCTAATTTGTATTTAACGGGGGACCTCCTGCATATTTCTCGGCCCTCCGGTGGATATTCGCTTCAGTTATGTTGGACCACTGGTTATGTGGCGGGTAGTCATGTTTAAAAACCCTTATTTTGTAAAGATAAGTTAGTTCATTCGTTTTAGTACCAAGAGGAGAGGCCCGAGGTCTTTGGGGTAACTCGAAAGTTGGTGTATAATTGTTGGATAGATTTTCAGTCTAGTTACTAGTTAAATTTAAAAATATGAAATATTCAAAAATAATTTATTCATCTTTGTTCGCTCTCATGGCTCTCTTTGTAGTCTTGGGTGGGACAAGTACCGCTACTGCAGCCGAAAAATGTAACTTTACACGCGATCTCGACCTAGGGGCGACAGGTGAAGATGTGCGTTGTTTACAAAAATACCTAAACGGAGCCGGCTTTATTATTGCAACCACTGGTGTAGGGGCGCCTGGCTACGAGACCAACCTACTGCGCGACCTCACTAAGGCGGCTATTGCCAAGTGGCAAACCGCCAAGGGTATTGCTCCGGCTACTGGCTATTTTGGGGCCAAGTCGCGTGAGACTTATGCTGGTCTAGTGGGTGGTGGTTCCTCTGTTACCGCTACCACAAATACTAATACCAACAACAGCGCTCTGGCGCAGCTAGAAGCTCAGCTAAAAGATTTACTAAAAGGACAAGGCAGTACCACTGTTACTCCTAGTGTTTCAGTCAGCGAAAAGAGTGTGCGCGACCTTATTTTAAAGGCTATCAATCAAATTGAAGATGCGGTAGATGAGATTGATGATGCTCAAGATGGTGGCGAAAATGTCGACAATGCCGAAGGGCAACTCGAAGATGCTCGGGTGGATTTGTTTGATGCTGTGCGCTTTTACTTTGGCGGTAAATTAGAAAATGCTTCCGGTGCTGCCGATGACGCCTACGACAATGCTCTCGATGCCTTTGAAGATGCAGGTGGAGTGTCGGAAGATGATGAGGTAGATGAGTTGATTGATGAAGTCGAAGACGATATCGACGCCGCTTGGGATGAAATCGAGCAAGCCGACGATAATGGTGAAGATGTGGATAAGGCTGAAGATTTACTAACTGAAGCAGAAGACACTCTCGATGATGCCAAAAATGCTCTCGATGATGACGATATAGACGAGGCTCGCGACTTGGCTGAGGAAGCGGAAGACCTAGTCGACGACGCTATCGACGCTATTGGCGATGATAGCGATGAAAGTGATGCTGAAGATTCAATTAACGATGCAGAAGACGCAATTAGTGATGCTTGGGATGAGGTTGATAATGCAAATGATGACGGCGACGATACCGACGAAGCCGAAGATTTATTAAATGAGGCTGAAGATGTTCTCGACGATGCTAACGATGCCTTCGATGACGAAGACTACGATGAGGCAATAGATTTAGCCGACGAGGCGATGGATTTGGTGGATGAAGCACTAGATTCGATTTAGAAAGTAAATTAGATTAAAGATAAATGAAATCCCCCAGGGCGCGCGGAGCGCGCCCTGGGGGATTTGGGTTAAGGTCGTCCCTAACCCATGCGGTCCATATCTGCACCGCCATGTTTTTTCAAAAATTTCTGAAAAACTCGGTCGTTAGGTGTTGGGGTATCTGGGAGCTCTCTGGGCTCAGCTTTAGTGGCTGCTTTATATTTCAATATCACGTAAAGGGATAACACCAGAGGCATTATTCCCGCCACCAACCCCAACCCTTCTTTTGTGGTCATAACCAAACCCTCCATCGTCGTTTAAACGTCCAAATTTCGCTAATTTCAAATTATCACGCTTTGCAAGTATAATCTAGCTATTACGTTAACTAACCCAAACCTATGAAAAAACTACCAAATATCGAAAATAGTGCTGAACAGGGTGAGTCAGACTTGGAAAAATCTGACTTGTTAAAAGTTTTAGAAATTGAAGGTTTAACAGAAGAAAATAAAGAAAAAGTGAGCCGTTGGCGCGATGAAAAGTTAGCCAAAATTGATATTGAAAATAAGTCGCAGAAGGAGATAAGAGAGGCGCAGATTAGGGTTGATATGGAAATGGTAGATTTTTTTCTAGCGGTTGGCGACGAGCAAGGGGCTCTCGACACTTTGGGTGAAAATTGCCGACCAGCTTCTAATGAGGGGCTAACAGATTTATACAATGAGATTTGTGATGCCCTAGATGCCTTAGAAGAAAAAACAGGTCTAAAAGCTAATATTATAAATTGATAGTTTTTTATGGTTGCCAAAACTCTAAAATTTCGTGAACATTTGGTACCACTCGTTTTGTCTGGTGAAAAAGATACCACTTGGCGTTTGTTTGATGACAAAAATCTAACAGTAGGCGACAAGGTAGAGATGGTAAATTCGAATACGGGTGAAAAATTTGCGGAGGTTGAATTGTTGTCGGTTAAAATAAAAATTTTAGGAGAGCTCCAGCCGACCGATTTTACCGGTCACGAAAAATTTGCTAGCAATGAAGAGATGTATGACACCTACCGCCGTTATTATGGTGACAGAGTTGGTCCGGATACGGAAGTAAAAATTATTGGTTTTAAATTGTTATAAAAATATGCAAACCAAAGCTATTGGCGCTATTGTGGTAGTCATTTTATTACTCGGAGCCATTTACTATTTTGGTTCATCTAAATTAGACCAACAGGTAGCTACGCCAGACACAGTGGTCGCTTTTGCTTGTACTGGTGGCAAGGCGATTGAAGCTGGTTTTAGCGACGGTATCGTAGCGCTCAAGCTTTCCGACGGGCGTAGCTTTACTCTCGAACAAGTAATTTCTGCTTCTGGCGCTCGCTTTGCCAACGAAGGCGAGGCGGTAGTTTTTTGGAACAAAGGACGCACGGCCTTTTTAGAAGAGGCTGGTAGTCCGATTTTTGTCGATTGTGTGCAGGTCAACGAACCCACTGAACCAATAAATACAGTTGTTACTGGTACTATTTCGGCTTCGTCTAGTTATCCTATTATTATAGTCGAAGGCAAACAACAGACGCTTTACCTCGACGAGCTCAGTGTCTGTGCCGCCTCAAACGGCGCTTTGCCTTGTGTGGCTATGTCTTCACCTTTCGACACGGCCTTTGGGGGCCGACAGGTAGCGGTGGAGGGGATCGCCCAAGACGAGGGTGTACTTGTGCGCAAACTGACCGTTTTGGAGGAGGGGCAAGCTGTACCGCTGGTTTCTGGTACCGGCAGTGTCTTTATTTCTTGGGCCGAAGCCCAATATCGTTTTCGCCAATGTGAAGTGGAGTCGGCGATGCAAACCCATGCTTTGGATGTTTATTTAAATCTGAAAGACGGTCGTGATGTGCGAGCGGTAGAGCCGGTCATCGATGAAGTCTTTGCTATTTTAGATGAGACTAGGCAGGCTTGTGGCACTGTCCCCGTGGCCACCGAGTAAGCCCCTTGCAACAAAATAGTTCTTGAATCGTCTACATATAGGTACAGGAAATAAAGGCCGGTTTATTAGTTATAATTTTCCTGCTTAAATTTATGAAAAAATTCAAGAATCTTATTGGGGTTTTTACGGTTTTAGCATTAGGGCTACCAGCCCTCGCTCTCGCTAATGGTGACGTGGCTCACCGTCTGGGTTCCACTTTGGAAGTCCATATTGCCGACAATGGCGACGTGGTGGTCCGCGGAGCCGAAGTAACTAGTGTTTCCGATTCTCTTATTACTGCTCGCGCCGACTTTGGAGCCACCGAGCTTGTTTGGCGCGTAGACTTAGACAACAATACTAAGTTTGTTGGCAAAAACGGTGGCACTATCGACAAAGACAATATCGCCGTCGGTCACCTCATTAGTTTCTCTGGCGACCTCCAGTCTGGTACCTCGCTCACTGTCGATGCGGAAGTAGTAAAAGATTGGTCGCTCAATGCTCCGCTTAAAACTACCGTCAATGGTGTTATCGACAACTTAAATGTCTCTGACGAGGAATTTGAGCTCGACACCCTTCGTTTTGGCGAGATAAATGTTGATGCCGACAATGCGGTGATTCGCGATGAAGATGGTGACACTATTTCCTTGTCTGATCTAGCCGATGATAAGCAAGTAAAAGTCGTCGGTGTGTACAACAGTGCGACCCGTGTCATTGTCGCCGAGAGTGTTAGTATCTTAAGTAACAAACCGCAGACTAACAATAGTCTAGGTGAAAAGTCTGGTTTGTGGCAGAGGTTGTCATTAAACTTTGGCCACTGGGGTGGAAAAGGTAACGACAGAAAATAAATTACTCGTCTAGATTTTCTTTTCCAAACACAGAAAAGCCCTCCAGCGAGGGCTTTTCTTCTGCGTAATCAAGGGCCGTTTGGCCTCGTGTCTGCTGACACAAAATACCTAAGGCCAAAACCCTGCCGGCCGACACCTCCGCAAGGTTTGGAAAATAAACTAGCCTCGCTAAATGTTTTTTGACAGCCCTACTTTTTCATTTTCCAAAATCGTGTTATAATAGCGCCTTATGGCCAACGACGGTTCCATTGTCCGTTTTGAGGAAGTGTCTTTCGAGCACGGCCCCAACAAGCCCATTCTAAATGAAGTGGGTTTTTCGGTGCGCCGGGGGGCCAAGGTTACTCTGATGGGTCAAAACGGCGCCGGCAAAAGTACTATTTTTGGTCTGATTACTGGCGCCCTTACTCCCGACAAAGGGGAAATCAACATTGCCTCACGTCTCTCCATTGCTACGGCGCGCCAAGTGATTCCGCGTAGTGAAATGGACCTTACTTTGCGAGAATTTTTTACTAAACGCTTTAAAGAAAAAGTTTACGATATCGACCCGCGGATTGATGCCGTGTTGGAGGCAGTCAACCTTGAGGCTGACCACGACCGCATCGTGCGCTCTTTTTCTGGGGGTCAGCAGGCCCGCTTACTTTTAGCTTCGGCCCTTATTCAAGATCCCGACCTCTTGCTTTTAGACGAGCCGACCAACAACCTCGACAAAGCGGGGATTGAACACCTCACCAACTTTTTGGTCAACTATAAAAAGTCGTGCATTGTCATTTCCCACGATGCCGATTTTCTCAATGCCTTCACTCACGGGGTTTTGTATCTCGATGTTTTTACTAAAAAAGTGGAGCAGTATGTGGGAAACTATTTCGACGTGGTCGCTGAAATCAGTGCTCGTATTGCGAAAGAAAATATGAAAAACGCCCAGTTGGCCAAAGAAGTGCAAGCCAACAAAGACAAAGCCAACTTTTTTGCCCAAAAGGGTGGCCGGATGCGTGTGGTGGCCAAAAAAATGCGTGAGAAAGCTGAAGAACTAGAAGAAGAAAAAGTGGAGGTGCGCCGTGAAGACCGACCAATCCGCCCTTTTTTTATTCCTGCCCAGCTCGACGTAGTAGGGGAAATACTAAACATCTCGTCTTTTACTATTGTGAAGAAAGGCAAAACTGTCGACAAAAAAACCAAAATTTCTTTGCGTAAAAATCAGCACCTGCTTCTGTCTGGGCCCAACGGTATTGGCAAAAGTACTCTACTCGAAAAGTTGGCCGCCGGTACCGCCTATGGCGCCACTATTACCCCCGGGGTAAAAGTGGGTTACTACCGTCAAGATTTTTCCACACTCAATTTTGAAGACACTGTTTTCCGGTCGCTAATGTCGGCAATGAAAAAAGCCGATGAAGAAAAAATGCGTTCGGTCGCTGCCGGGTTTCAAATTCGGGGCGAACTTATCGATACTAAAATCGGCTTTCTCTCTGAAGGGCAAAAAGGTTTGGTGGCTTTTGCTCGCCTTGTGCTTGAGGAGCCAGCTCTCCTTATTTTAGATGAGCCCACCAACCATATAAACTTTCGCCACTTGCCGGTCATCGCTTCCGCCCTTAGTGCCTATGAGGGGGCGATGGTGCTCGTCTCCCACGTGCCCGAGTTCATCGCGCAGATTCGGATTGATGAGATTCTGGATTTGGAGAAATAAGTACACTCACCCCACCTTTTTACGCTGGGCCCCGCTCCACTAGTTAGAAATCATAGTCACCTCACGACAAAAAACTCATAACTCGCTTCGCTCAAACAGATGAGTTTTTCTGTTCGCTTCCTTGATTTCTAAACTAGCTCCCGCGAAAGCGTAAAAAGGTGGGGTTCGCTGGGGCAGATGTGAACAGCTTTACTTTTTTCTTTGGTTATTTATAATGCCAACAAAGCCATAATTTATATGTCCTCATGTCGTCGCCAGCGCCTTGGTTCGAAGGGACTTGCCCAAAAGCCAGCAATTTTATTGCTGGCTTTTTTGTTAACAACCCATTCGATAGCACCGCTTGCTTTAGCTGAAGAATCTGTGCTCGAAGTGCCAGCCCCAGAAACAGAAGAACCAGCACAAGAACCTCGTCAAGACACAGAACCTGATTCTAAAGATATCCCCGAAGAGCCAGCGGAGGAACTCGCAACTAAGGATAAAGATGAACAATCTCTTGAAAAAATAAAGGCGACTAGCTTAGAAGAAGATGATATTAACAGCAGTGCTCGAGATAGTAAGACCAAATCTAAGTCAGTGACAGTCAACTCATCTACAGGAGCTTTTTCTTATGATTATTTATTAGATCTTCCGCCTGGTCGTAATGGCCTTACTCCTGAATTAAAGCTTGGCTACAGTAGTGATAACCAAAAGAATGATAATTTGGTTGGTTATGGTTGGGAACTCTCTATCCCTTATATAGAGACATTAAACAGGCGAGGAGTTGAAAATATGTATAGCGACAAGATTTTTAGTTCGTCTCTTGATGGGGAATTAGCTAGGATTGATGAACAAGAGCATGGAGCTAGATTTGAAAATGGTGATTTTAGAAAATATATTTTCGAAGAAAACCAATGGATTGTTACCGCTAAGGATGGAACAAAATATGTTTTTGGTCAAAATTTTTTATCGCGACAGGGCGACCCGAGTGACGAGTCTAAGACATCTCGCTGGCTGGTTAATGAAATTAGGGACCCTAATGGTAATTTTATCAGCTATGAATATGAAAAGCACTCCGGGCAAATATATCCTTCTCAAATAACTTATACTAACCACTCGGACACGGCGGGTATTTTTAAGGTTGAATTTTATTGGGAGAACCGACCCGATATTTATTATTCTTACGCGACGGGTTATGAAATTTTTACTGACCAACGACTAGCTAGAATAGAAGTTTTAATCAGTAACCGACTCGAACGAAAATATGAACTTAATTATGAGTCTGGAGATAACGGCGTTCGGTCGGTGTTGTCGTCTATCAAGATGTCTGGATTATCTGACGATAATAGTTGGACTAATGCTCCAGCGACCAAATTTTTTTATTCAAAATCTGCTCACCAGTGGGGTAGCTGGACGGACTTACCAGAAGACATAGTGAGTGGTGAAGATGGACACTTGGTAGGTGAAGACAAAGGAGTTCGCTTTGGAGATATTAATGGCGATGGTCTGGCTGATGTTATAAGGAGTCGGTCTGGTGACAGTCAAAAACAATATCAGAATACGGGTCAAGATTGGGTTGAAGTTCCGAGTGTCACGCAAGGAGTCTTTACTAAAGGTGGGCGAGATTCTGGGCTACAATTTTTAGATATAAACGGAGACTTACTGCCTGATCTTCATTTGAGGACAGCCAATAATCAATGGGATGATGAGTCGATCATAACATTTTCCTTCCTAAACATGAGGAATAGTTTTACTGGTAATGGAACTTGGACTCTGCCGGAGGCAGTTACTGCCGATATTGATAGAAACAATTCTGGTAAAGACTTTGGTGCTCGTTTTGCTGACATGAACGGTGACGGCTTGGTAGATATGATCTTAGGAGCCTGGGCTAGTAGAATTGATTTGCGTCGCATTCATAGTAATAATGGAGAAGGTTGGACTCTGCGAACCGACATGCAACCGCAGGATTATTTTATATTAGACGGCCAAGATACCGGTGAGCGCCTGGTGGATGTTAATAATGATGGTTTGGCGGATATGGTCAAAAGAGTCAAGATTGATGCCGGTGAATTTGAATCTGATTATCGGATAAATACTGGTTCTGACTGGCGGGGAAATGGTAATTGGCAATTACCGGTCGACTTGACCTATGGAATTCGTTATAACGATCCTGGAGAAGATTTTGGGGTTAGGTTTTTTGATATCAATGGTGACGGTTTGGTTGATATTGTAAAAGCAAAGGAAGGTAGCAATAAAGAAGTTTATCTTAATACTGGAAACACCTGGGTGCGAAGTGTCGAATGGTCTTTACCTCATGTTTTTGTCGATTTGGGTGGTGTTGATCAAGGGGTGAGAATCGTTGATGTAAATGGTGACGGCTTAGAAGATTTAGTTCAGCGGTATGAAATATATGGGGGAGCCTATCACGCAACTACTTATGTAAATGAGGGACCGAAGCCCGATCTTTTAAATAAAGTTGAGATTGCTATGGGCGGGGAAGTGGCTATAAAATATAAACCTAGTACTCAATATCGAGACGAAGGGCAACTTTTAAATCCAAAACTTCCCTTGGTTATTACGACTGTGTCTGAAATTATAGAAAAAGATGGCTTAGGTCAGGAAGCAATCACTAAATATCTATATAAAGACGGATTTTATTATTTTAAAAATTCTTTTGATAGGCGGTTCGCTGGCTTTGGTGAGGTGGACATAATTGACCCTTTGGGTAATCTGACTAAAAACTATTTTTATCAGGGTAATGAATCTGACACTAGTAGCGGTGAATTTGAGGATCACCCTAGTAAGATTAACCGTCCTTATCTAGTTGAACAATATGACGCGGTGGGTAGTTTATTTGAACGGAATGTTAGCCAGTGGGATCGTGCTATTTTGGCGACGGAACAAGGGTTTGAGCGGAACTTCATTTTCTTGGCGTCCAATGTCAAACTGACTTACGACGGCGACAGTTCTCACCGTGATGGGGCGGAAACTTATAAATATGACAAATTTGGCAATATTACAAACAAGGAAAACTGGGGTGAAGTTTCTGCTAATATGGACGGTCGATTTAGTGATATCGGAATCGACAAAACCACTCAAGTTTATTCTTATGCTCTAAACAACGATATTGGAATATCTAGTTTACCTAAAACTGAAGAGTTCAAGAATAATAATGGTGCCGCTGTTTCTTATAAAAAATATTACTATGATGATTTGTCCAGTGGAGCAGTCTTGAAAGGAAATTTAACCAAAGTTGAGGAGTGGGTCGGAGGCACTAAGTGGATTGCTAAGTCTATGAGTTATGATAACCGTGGTCTTTTACAGAAAGTGACTGATCCTCGTGGTGGAAATACTTCTTACGCGTATGATTCTTTGGGGCTCTACCCTAAGAGTGCTATCAATACCCTTGGTCAGACCATGTCCTTTGGTTACGATTATTTGTCCGGTCAAGTGATAGAAGAAATCGATGCCAATGGTTTTAGTAAAATAAAAACTTATGATGGGCTGGGACGACCGATCAGGGAACAGGAAAAAGCCGGCTCAGGTGCCACCGTTACTATTAGAGATATCTCGTATCAAGACGAAACAATACCACAGTCAGTTAAGGTCAAAACTTCACTGACTGCCAATTTATTTACGGAAGTTTATCAATACTTTGACGGTCTCGGCAGACTAATCCAAGAAAGGACTTCGATGGAGGACGCTGACGACTACGCGGTAACTTCCCTTAACTATAACCCTCAGGGAGAATTAGCAACTCAAACTTTACCTTATACTTCAGCGGGTTCATATTATACTACCCCAATTTTTTCAACCGGTATCACTACTAATTTTACTTACGATGCCGTTGGTCGTCCGCAAATAGTTGTTAATTCACTTGGTTCTACTAATTACACTTATAATGATTGGGTGACCACTGTTACTGACCCTTTAGGAAAAGTAAAAAAATATACCAAAGATGCTTATGGGCGACTAGTTCTGGTTGATGAAAAGTACGGCAATGGTTTCTATAATACTCGGTATTATTATAGTCCCACTGGAAATTTAATCAGGATTATAGATGCACTCAATAATATTCGTGATTTCACTTATGATAACTTAGGGCGCCGGTTGACCGCTCAAGACTTACACCAGTCGACAGATACGACTTTTAGTCTTTGGGCATATTATTACGATGATAATGGTAATTTGATATCAAGGAAAGACCCGCTAGGACAAATTGTTAATTATGTTTATGACCCACTGAACCGACCACTAACGGAAGATTATATTGCTACAGCCGGTCCGGAGGTTAAGTATATCTATGACAATTGTGTCAATGGAGTTGGACGTTTATGCAAGGTGGCTATTCTTGGACTGTCTAAAAATTATCAATATACCCCACGGGGTGAGGTTAGGGTAGATAATAAAGTTTACAATCAGTTTTCTTATACTACCGTCAATGCTTATGATCTGGCTGGAAATTTAGTTTCTAAACGCTTACCTGACAATATGGAGATAATTTATAATTACAATCGGTCTGGTCAAATAGAGAAAATATCACGGCGAGATATTCTAAATGGGCCAGTGCTTCCTGTCGTGGCTGATTTGGACTATGGACCTCACGGGTTGGATACTTATCAGCAAAATGCCGACGGTATAGAAAATATTTTTACCTATGACTCAGCTAAAAATTATCAACTAAAGAACAAAGAAACCAAGAAAGGTAGTACAACATATCAGTCAGTGAGCTATCTTTATGATGCTGGTGGAAATATTACAAAAGAAATTGATCTTTCGCCTAACCTGCTCACGAAGACAGTAACTTATACTTATGACGATCTTTATCGTTTGACCAAAGCTACAGCAGTAAATGCTAGCTCTACTTTATATAGTCAAAATTTTACTTACGGCCCAACTGGTAATATTTTAAGCGGTCCGGGCGGTAGTTATGGTTACAGTGCTGTTGACTATACTTCGCCCCAAGCCGTGACCTCCATTGCCTCCTCAACTTATTCTTATGATAAAAATGGAAATATGCTAATGGCACCAGGTGCCACTTTTACTTGGGACTATAATGACCGTTTAGTAAAAAGTATCACTGGTAATTTAGTTACTACATATGAGTACGATAATGAAGGACAAAGAATTTCTCAAAAAACAGGTACCAGTACAACACTGTATATCAGTCCGAATTATGATATTTCTGGGCAAATTATTGATAAACATATCTATGCTGGGGACCGCTTGGTGGCGACGATTCGTAGTGAAAGTGCTACTAGTAGTCCTTATTATATTCACACTGATCATCTCTCTGGCACTAGTCTTGTGACTGATAAAAACAGCGCCATTAGTGAACTAGTCGACTATTACCCCTATGGTGAGCTTCGTCTCGACCAAAAAATATCGACTTATAATCAAAGCCAAAAATATATTGGCCAGGAGTATGATGATTTTACTGGACTTAGCTACCTTAATGCCCGCTATCAAAACGGCAAAATCGGCCGGTTTTTGAGTCAGGATCCAATGTTTTGGGTGTTACCAGCAGAACTATTAATAGATCCTCAACAACAAAATAGTTATAGTTATGCGAGAAATAACCCAATTGGGATGAAAGATCCAAGTGGTTTATTAACGGTGATAATTCCAGGTACTTTTCATAATAAAAAATCTTGGTCAAAAAATGGTCAAGCAAAAGATTTTATAGAGGTGGTTGGTAAAACATTTAAAGAGGAGCCAAAGATTTTCAGTTGGTCGGGAGAAAATAATAGACCTGCCCGGAAAGAAGCTGCTCAGAATTTAAATAAAATGATTAAAGATTATAATTTCAAAAATGATGAAAAACTTAATGTGATTGCCCATAGTCACGGCGGAAACATTGCTATTCTCTTGAGTAAGATGACAAAAAGAAAGATTGACAATTTGGTTACCCTAGGCACTCCAGTGAGGGCTGATTACAAACCAAATTATGATATGATTGGTAGACACGCTAATGCCTACAGTCTTGTGGACCCGATTCAGGTTTTAGGTGGGCGAGCTTTTTCAGTAGGTAAAATAGGCGTCGCCGGACTATTTGGAGCTTACCCGCCAACAGTTTTTTCTCTAGCAAATAAGTTTTTTGTTAGAGCAAATAATATCGGTGTTACAAAAGGAACAGGATTTAATTTTATTAATGCGCACTCTGATTTATGGCAGAATTCTGAAGTTTGGCAAATTATTGATTCAAAACTTAATAAATAAATATGTTAACAAAAAAATTTTTATATACAACAAGTGTGGGGCTTAGTGTTTGGTGCTTAATAAACGTCTACGGGTCATTTACTGTACCAAATTGGTATGAATTATTGCTTGGTTATTTGGTTTTAATTTTACCTTTCGCGATACTTCTTTTTGCTATTTCTTTTTATAATTTAAAAAATAATATCATAAAGCCAAAAATATTTTCACTAGCCTGTATGATTGTTGGTGGCGTTTCTGTGATTTTACCTATAGTACAAATTATATATGTTATAAGAGTTTATTATTAGGCTCTTATTCTTTCGTCCGGATCTTTACTGAAAAGTCAGGGTCAGTCGCGTGTTTTGTGGCCCGATCATTTATAAGATACAGTGACTTAGTATCATCAAAAGACAGGTTTGTATCTATAAGCCCAAGATGGTAGGCAAGTTTATCGGAACTCGCGGGCAGTATTACGCTTAGGTTAAACAAGGAGATTTTTTTGGAACCAATTTTGTTTATGTGATTGACAATATTGGTTGTACAGTTGTTTGTGATTGTATTATAGAATTCAGGGTGGTTATTTAGATTATTAGTCCTATTAATCATGTCTAAAAATAATAACTTTACTTTTTCTTTATTAGCATTTGCTGGGTATAAGTAAACAAGATCATTTCGATAGTTTGATCGTAGTTTTATCACATCACGTTCATCGGCGATTACATACATTACTTCGTACCTATTTAATAGTCCTTTTATTGGACTATATTCCTCGTCTTTCTCCTTACGGATTTCAACAGAAATAGAAATAAATTTATTATCCTCAAATTCAAAACTCAAGAATGTATGAGCAGATCCTGGTACACCAGAAAATGGTTCAACTACATACCAAACTCTTTTAATTTTATTTAGATCAAATACGTTGTCGTAATAGTCTGGAGTGTAGGTTTTGGGTGAAGAATATGAAAAGTTTCTTATATTATAAATATGTATCAAATTATCTTTAATTGTGGCGTAGGGAAGAATTTTTTGATCATCATTCCAATCGCGGTTATTTGAAGGGTTAGTTATAAAATTAATTATTACTGGCACAGCAATAAAACCAATAGTTATAAAAATAACAGAGTAGAGAGCCAGAGTTTTAATTTTGTTAGGTTTTATTGTCACATTTATAATACTAAAAGTCTCACAGTATATTGTCCAGCTGTGGTTATTTTTAAATAAACACGATTGTTTCCAGGATAGATGAAATTGTAAAAATAAATAATATCCTATGGACTAATTCGCGCGAATAGGAGAATAGTTGTAAAATGGGTAGATGAAAAATATTAAAGAGCTCGAGAGGATGCTTAAAGCCTTGGCTAATGGGCGAAGGTTGGCTATTTTAAAATATTTATCTAATGAAAAAGAGGCGACGGTAGGGGAGGTGGCGGAGAAGATTGGCTTGTCGTTTAAGGCTACGTCTAAACATTTGGCGGTTTTGTATGGGGTTGATATTCTGGAAAAAGAGCAGAGGGGGCTGGAGGTGTGGTATTCGTCGGCGTCGCACAAACACCCGATAATCAAACAGATCTCTAATTCGCTCGAATAGGCGAATAAGGAAAAGGTAGAAGAAATAAAAAGTTGAAAATAAGGAAAAAGCGAAATAAGCAAATAAGACAAAAATATGGATACTAGCTTCGCGGAATATGTGGCGGACCAGGTGGTGGAACTTGGCGAGGTAAGGGTTAAGAAAATGTTTTCTTCCCACGGCTTGTATTTGGGGGAGAAATTTTTCGGCATAGTAAATGACGGGGTTTTGTATTTAAAAACCAATGAGGAAACAGCGCCAAAATACCTTGAGGTAGGGATGGGGCCGTTTGCCCCGAGTCCGGAGCAAGTTTTGAAAAACTATCTGGAGGTACCACCAGAAATTATTGATGACAAGGACCAGCTTGTGGCCTATGTGGAAGAAGCTTGCCGGGTGTAAAAACAATGTTTTACTATAGGACTAATTCGCGCGAATATGAGAATAGAATAAGAGAGGAGGGCAATGACTTTTAGGGACTTGTTTGTTAGGATTGGTTTATGGAAAATGACTATTTGACCAGAGCGAAGGAAATAATTGCGGATATTATTTATCTGACGCTGGCGACAGTTTCGGCGGAGGGAGAGCCGTGGAATTCACCTGTTTATAGTGCATATGACAAAAATTATAATTTCTATTGGAGTTCGGCGTCGATGGCCCAGCACTCGGTAAATATTAAAGCCAATGGGCAAGTATTTACGGTGATATATGCCTCGAAAGCACCCGAAGGTACGGGTGAGGGAGTATATATAAAAGGTCGAGCGGAAGAACTGGAAAAGGAAAAAGAGATAGGAGAAGCCCTGGCCTTGCTCTATGGTCGGAAAAATAAACCAGCACCACTAGCGGTAGATTTTATGGTGCCTAATTTGCGCCGAGTATATAAATTGGTGCCGGAACAAGTCTGGATGAATAGCGATGAGAAAGATGGTGACTATCATGTTGATACTAGAATAGAAGTGAAGCTAATTTAAAAATGCCTTCTTTTAAACTGGTAAAAATTGGTGGCGGTGTGGTGGGGGCGGTTTTGTTTTTACTTATTTTAGTTGGAAACCAGGTGGTGGTGAATGAAAAAAGTAGGGAAGATGTAAGTGGTGAAGAGGGGTGGTCGACACTAGCCGAAGAGACTGGGGTGGCGACTTCTTCACCAATAGTGTCGACAGATTTGTATCAAGTGGTAAGAGTGGTGGATGGCGACACGGTGGTGGTAGATATAGAGGGGAAGAAAGAAACTTTGCGTTTGATTGGGATAAATACACCCGAGACCGTAGACCCGCGCAAAAAGGTGGAGTGTTTCGGTATAGAAGCTTCGGCTAAAGCGAAGGCGGTGCTCGCGGGGCAAACAGTGCGACTAGAAGCGGACCCAACACAAGGTGAGCGCGACAAGTATGGCCGGCTGTTGCGGTATGTGATACTTCCCGACGGGACTAATTTTAATAAACTAATGGTGACCGAAGGTTTTGCTTATGAGTACATCTACAACGGGGTACCGTATAAATATCAAGCAGATTTTAGACTAGCCCAACAAGAAGCACGGGTAGAAAAAAGAGGTTTGTGGGCCGATAGGGCTTGTATAGACAAAAGTCTTAAATAGTGGTAGAGATTGGGGAGGTCTGAAGTCACAATTTGAAAAAGAAAGAGAAAGGAAGGTGCGTTTTGAGAGAGATGAGCGATTTTATTCCTCTACTGGGGAGGCTGGAGGAAGAGATTAAGAATTTTTCCCGATGGGCGACCCCCGGGCAACTAAGTTTTGGCGGGTATCTCGCCGTGTGGGAACGGAGTCCGCGTGTTCCGGATGTGGAGTGGGCCAAAAGGGCACCGCTTATTGTCGTCCGAGTGGGGACGGTGCCCCCAGAGAAGACCATGCGGTATTTTGCTCTCTGTCAGGAGAAAGCGACTCGTTTGTTGTCTCTGACCGAAGAAGGTCACGTGAGTAGTTGGCAATCTCGCGAACCAGATCAGGGTCGCTATGGCGGAGCCATTGTCACCAGCGACTTTGTCTTCGGCTTCTCGGGGCTAACCGAAGAGGGAGACGAGGGGGTTCTTGTGCGGGCTTGTTTTGATGTGGGGATGTTGTCTTTGGACAGTGTTCAGACCATTGCCAGCACCAGTTGTAATCCCTTTCTCCGGGACTTCCATGTTTCGTTCACGGGGTCGCAGGAGTTGTTGGAGTTTTGAGTTTCTTTTTCGCAGTTGGCTCCAGCGCGTACGAAGTACGCGCTGGGCCTTTTTTGTTTTATAAAACTTTTGGCGGGAATATTTATGGTAAAATTTGAAGATGAAAAAACTAGAAATTGGTGGTTTGTATGAACACTACAAGGGTACCAAGGTGCGAGTTTTGGCGGAGGTAAGGCATAGCGAAACTTTGGAACCACTCGCTATTTATATTCACCTCGAAGATGGTGGGCTGTGGGCGAGACCAACAGCTATGTTTTTAGAAAATATTATTAAAGATGGGGTAGAAGTGGCCCGCTTTCGACCAATAGCGGAAGAACTAGTGGTAAAGCCAAGCTAGGTATAGACAAAAGTTTTCTAATGTTGTAGAAATAAAAGCAGAAAAAAGGCGCAAGCCGGAAGGAGGTCCTAAGGTGCAAAAAAGTCAAGAAGTCTCCTTGCTGGAGACCGATATGCCAACGTGGTACCGGTTGTCCCTGCGGGGCAACTCAAACGCAAAAGCGATTAGGGTGTCTGTTCATCCCTTGGCGTTTAAGCGTCTGCAAAAGGAGTCTGACTCGGGAGGGGAATATGTCGCAGGTTTATATGTGGCAGGAGAAGAGAAACGCCTGCCGTTTTCTTTTGAGCCTGCGGTAGAAGAAGGTTCGTGGCCGGCTTTCGTCATGCCATTGCCGATTTTGTGGGGAAAGGGGGAGGTCTCGGCCGAAGAGTTGGAGGTGATGATGCTTGGAATGGCGGACCTGTTTGCGGCCTTGAAAGACCCGATCAAAGTGCCGCTTGAGGGCCACCACCAGGCGATGGTGGTGAGTTTTACAAACACTTCTGATGGGCCATCTTTGTTGTTTGATTGTCTGCAAGAGCCGGTCAGAGACCCCCCTCTTGAGGGCTATCAACAAGGGGCGATGATTCGTTTTGGGGATGTGGCCGAGTATTTACTCGGGCCGAGGGTGGAGTTTTCTCCCGCATTAACGCGACAGTTGGCTCGGTTGTCTCTTGACCATTCGGCCATGGCACCCGTGGAAGAAGCACTGGCTTGGGCCCACATAAATATGTGCGGCGAAGTGGAGGGGGTGGTGGATCGGCGGACAGTCCGCGAGAAGCTGACTTCACTGAAGCCAAAAATGCAGGTGAGAATTCACTCCGGCGGGGAGATTGGCGAGCTGCACATCACTATCCCTGGGAATGTCTGTGGTATGGACCCGGACATTAACGGTATAGCCATAGCCCGGGAAAAAAGTTTGGGTTACGAGTTGTTGCCCAACAATGTGGATAATGTTGCCCAACAACTTGCCTTGCTCGTGGGTCTCGCTCGCCTTTCCGATTTGGTTTATCCGTGAAGGCGTGGCGGTGGTCCGGGTTTTGCGTAAGCAAAACCCGGACCTTTTATTTTGGTTTTTGATATTTACTTTTTAAATCTGTTATGGTAGAATTGTGAACACTATTTGCCCTCACGGGCTACTTTTATTTTATGTCTGAAATACGAAACATCGCTATTATCGCTCACGTGGACCACGGCAAAACCACCCTCACCGACGCTATTATGCGTGAGACCGGTATGGTGGAAGAGGGAGTATCGATGGACTCTAACGACCTAGAGCGCGAGCGAGGTATTACTATTTACGCTAAAAATACCTCAATCAACTACAAAGGCACCAAGATAAATATTGTTGATACCCCGGGTCACGCCGACTTTGGTTCGGAAGTCGAACGTGTGTTACGCTCGATCGACTCGGTGCTTTTAGTGGTCGACGCCCAAGAAGGGCCCATGCCCCAGACTCGTTTCGTGTTAAAAAAATCACTCGAGATTGGTCATAAACCAATTGTCGTTTTGAATAAAATTGATAAACCTGCAGCCGACGCGGCCCGGGCTCACGACGAGATTTTGGAATTGTTTATGGAATTGGGGGCAACCGACGAACAATTAGACTTCGTCACCGTGTACGCTATTGGTAAAGATGGGGTAGCGATGAAAAATTTGGAAGATGAACGCAAAAATTTGGAGCCCTTGCTCGATACTGTTTTAGAGCATGTTTTGCCGGCGCCTAGTGACACCTCGGCTCCGTTGCGGGCCCAGCCTTTTAACCTAGCTTACGACAACTTTTTGGGTCGGCTCGCAGTAGTGCGAGTATATGAAGGAGTAATAAAAGATGGGGGAAAGGTTTATATTAAAAAATCAAACGGTCAGATAGAAGAAGGAAAGATTACTAAACTTTTCACTTTTGAGGGGATTAGACGTAAAGAGGTAAAAGAAGCGGTGGCTGGAGATATTGTGATGGTTGCCGGTCTGTCAGAAATTTATATTGGTGACAGTATTTGTGACAACCCAAATACGGAAATGTTACCAGTTATTCATGTCGATGAACCTACTATCGCCCTAAACTTTTTGGTCAACGACTCGCCGTTTGGTGGGCGCGAAGGAAAGTTTGTGACTAGTCGCCAGATCCGCGAGCGTCTCTTGAAAGAATTGGAAATCAACGTGGGTTTGCGGGTCGATTTTGATGGCGACACGATGAAGGTTTATGGCCGAGGCGAGCTCCATATTGCGGTCCTTTTGGAAAATATGAGACGCGAAGGTTTTGAAATGGCCGTCTCTCAGCCTCAAGTTATTATTAAAGATGTAGATGGAGTAAAATCGGAGCCGTTTGAAGAAGTAACGATTGAAGTTCCGGCCGAAGTGCAGGGAACAGTAATTGAAAAACTAGGCAAGCGGGCTGTGCATATGACCAATATGAAAGTCGATGGCAATATTGTCCGTCTTACTCTAGAGGGGCCAACGCGCGGTCTTTTGGGCTACCGGGGGCAGTTTGTTATCGACACCAAAGGTGAAGGTATTTTTGCTACCCGAGTGGTGGGCTTCCGCCCTTACGCTGGTGAAATTGAAAAACGCGCGGTGGGTTCGATGACTTCAATGGCCTCGGGCAAAGCTTTGGGTTTTTCGCTCGCCAACTTACAGACACGAGGTATTTTATATATTGGAGCAGCCGAAGATGTGTATGAGGGTATGGTGGTAGGTAACACCTCAAAAGGTGAAGAAATGGCCGTGAACCCAACCAAGGGTAAACAGCTAACCAATATGCGCGCTTCGGGTACAGATGAAAAAACTTATTTGGTGCCACCACTACCGATTACGATTGAGCGGGGACTGGAGATAATGTCCGATGATGAATATTTAGAAATCACGCCGAAAAGTGTGCGCTTGCGTAAGCAATACTTGACCGAGGCTGAGCGAGCCAAACACAAGCGGTCGTAATAAATGATAAATATAAAAAAAGAGAGCCGGGTTCGCGTACGCGAACCCGGCTTTAGTCTCGGAGTCTCCTTTCTATTATTTGTAAGTCGGACACCAAGCTGTCCTTCTCGCTTACTAGCTCATCCTGACCAGACCCATTGGCGAGAATATCGGTTATGACTTTGATTGCAGCCACGACCGTTGTGTGGTCGCGTTTGCCAAATTGCTCGCCAATCTTTGCTAGGCTCTCGCCAGGAAGAAACTTGCGACAGAGGTACATTGCCACCTGGCGGGGCCGGGCAATGAGTTTGTTTCTGCCTGGGCCATGCAAAGCCTCAACAGTGGCGCCGTAGTGCGAAGCCACCACTTTTTTAATCAAGAGACAGTCAACAGGGTTTGGCATAGTATCCGACAATAGTTCCTGAACTTCCTTGAGCGACAGGGGTTTCTGGTCGAGTCGAATATGACTAAGCACTCTCTTGAGCAGGCCAAGTAGAAATCGCGCATCACCGTTGGCTTCTCGGGCGATCCAGGAAACAATCTCGGCACTGGGCCAGAGATTTTCTGCTAGGTGAGACCTACTGATGTGGAGGTTGAGAATTTCTTCTTTTAGCTCCACTGGTGGTGGCTCAATCTTTTCGCAGTTGAATCCACAAAGTCGAGACTTCAGACTAGGGTCTAACTTCACGTCTTTGGGGTGGACTAGCGAGGCAATGAGAACGCGCCCGCCTTTTTCCTGGATTTTGTCCAGGATGCCAATCAGTGTCTCTTGTGTCTTGTCTCGACCAGCCAGAAGTTGGACTTCATCGAAGATGAGGAATTTGCACCGGTCGTATTTCCTGCCAAACTCCAGCATCTTCTTTTGTCCCAATGCGACCATAAATTCGTCCGTGAATTCTTGGGCGCTGACGGAGATAATATGCGACTTATCCTGAGCTCTCGCCAAGGCCTCCTTGTGGGTGGCCTGGAGGAGGTGAGTCTTGCCTGAACCTGGTTTCCCATAGACTAAGACAAGTTTCTCTTTGGTTTGCCGTTCTGGCATCTCCAACGCCAAAGCCCGGGCGTAACGATTGCCTGGTCCTTCGATTAAGTTACCGAAGGTAAATTCAGGGTAGGAAACTGTCGTCTTGTCTTGAGTCCTGGTTTGGAGTCCAGCAACCGTTGATTTAACTTGGACGGCTACAGCCGTTAGCTCATTGTTGGCAGGACTTTCTGCTAAGCAGTCTTCATCTCGAGGAAAACAACGGCGAGGGTCGTCTTGTACTTCCACTCTGATGACGTTTTTCCCCCAGTCGAAAGTTTGAACCGCTTGCAGAATTCCTTCGGCAAGTTCGTTCTGCACTCGATCTCTTACAATGCCGGTCTGGGCAACGAGTTTTAGCTTTCGATTAGCTATCCCATCGCACAAACATATCTCCAGCCAGTTCTCGATAACCAACTGGTCAATTCCCGGAAGCCCCATTTCAAGGAGCTTTTTTAAAATTTGAGGCCAGATTGGTTCTGACATCAGACGCGCTCCTTTCTTGGGTTGGTTGTGTAGTTGTGTAAATGTTCAGGTAACTGCCCATATTTGTAACATATTTAAAGGGGGTGGCAAACTTGACAAAAAGCATAAAAAGTAAAAAAGAACCCCCGCCAGCGAAGCTGGCGGGGGTAGGACTGTAATCTGTGGTGTCTGATTAAGCTTGGGTCCGAGGGAGGACTTGTGCATAATCGTCGTTCAACTCGAATAGGAATGACCCCCTTTCGTCCATGATGTCCTGGTCCTCCCTCCAGAAAACGACTTTGTTGGTATTGCCGGGGGTGCGTAGGACCAGGCGGTCGCGTTGGTGGGTACAGTTATCGATAACAATCCAGGTTTGACCCCGACCATCGATAATTTCCCAACCAGGTTTGAGGGCCAAAAATCTTTCTCTGGTCAGAGGGCCCGCAGTCGGTTTGGCGGGAACAGGTACACTTACACTTAGACTCTTCTTCACGACGTTTCTCCTCCACATATTTTTCTAGGCTTTTTTAGCCCAGATGTCTGCGTCTATTATTGACATAAAAAAGTTATATTGTCAAAAAAAGCCGGAACCCTGGGAGGGTTCCGGCGTGTGAGCGAGGTGGGGTGGCTAGACGGCCACGGGGGTCACCAGACGGGCCCCGACGAGAGAGGGGACTATACCCAAGCTTTCGTTGCAGAAGCCCTGTTCAGGGCCGAACTGCCACCATCCTACCGTGGCGGTCTCGCCGGTGTCCACGTTTTCAAATGTGAACACCGGCGGGGGCAGGTCTGGGTAGGATTTGTCATTGTCCTTACCCTTCACTATCCACAGGGCGTCTTCGCCCTTGACGACGTCTCCAATTTGGAGACGGGAGACGTCGTCAAAAGTCCGTATAACATTCTTTGGCATGTTAGGTTCTCCCTTTCGCCACCGGGGTATTCTAGTGGCTATCCTACCTCATATAATACACTATTTATGAATATTTGTCAAACAAGAGGGGAGGAGAACCTAAAAATGGCCCAACTGGGCCATTTTTAGGTGATTCATAACTTGTTTAAATAAATTAGAACATCAAGGAGTACCGCCAGACCGCGTCGATAGTAACCAACATTAAACCAGCGCCAGCAAAAGCTAGGTTGCGCTGAAAACTGGCTTTGTCGGCCTTGGCTTCTTCGGGATTACCGGCTTTCCAGTACGCATGCATAGTGAAAGCGGAAGCCACTAAAAAGATAACCAAAAGCCACAAAGCAATAGCATAAAAGGCGCCAGTTATTACCCCCAGGCCACCCAAAAGAAGCATTAGGCCAGACAGGTAAACCGACTCTTTGGGTGCCGGCAATTTTTTAGAAGTCGCATAAGCGGTAAGCCCGGCCGTGTTTTTAAAATGATTAATACCCATTAAAACGAAATAGCCACCAAACAAGACTCGGCCGACGACAAATAAAATTTCCATAAAATATTTTAACTAAATTATTAAGTATTCTTATTGTAGCAAAGTTTGGCGCACTTGGCCCCAGGAAGCAAAAACCGGTCTCACTAGGAGCCGGTTCCTTGCTTCAACGCGTGCGAGCGCATTTTTAAAACTAAAAAATACGCTGACAGGCGTGTAAGTGTTAACCAATGACCTTTCATCAACGGCCAAAATTCAAAACGCTAACGCTTTTTTGACGGCGTTTTGTTGTTGGTCGATGACTTTTCTGCGGATATTGTAACAGAAAATAGGGAAAAATGAAAAACCTGGCTGTGGATATAGCCTTTAATTACGGGCTAATTTGAGCTTAGTCAAAAATTCTACTAGTTCTTGGCCGGTTAGTTCGCGAAAGTCACCGGCTTTTAGGTCCGCTAGTTTAATATTTTCGATTCTGGTACGCAAAAGGTCGCGGGTTTCTAGTCCAACCGCTGCCCCCATCCGTCTAATTTGGTGTTTTTTACCTTCGGTTAGGACGATAGTAAATTCTTTGTCGCCGGTTTTAGTAACTTTAGCTTTTTTAGTTCGATAATTTTCAATTTTGATACCACTAGACAAGAGTTTGGCCTGTTCCTCGGTGACAGTTTTGTCGGCAGTGAAGATATATTCCTTTTCGTGTTCGCGTTCGGGGGCAAGGAGGGCACCGGCTAAGCGACCGTCGTTTGATAAAATAATAAGTCCGCGGGAATCTTTGTCGAGACGAC
>CAZIIR010000002.1:6254-7373 GCA_964539475.1 uncultured Candidatus Saccharibacteria bacterium | reverse complement strand
AAGCGACCGTCGTTTGATAAAATAATAAGTCCGCGGGAATCTTTGTCGAGACGACCAATTGGAAAAGCTTTGACTGGTAGATGTAAGACGTCGAGGATAGCTTTCTCGCCGGGTGTCGAAGAGTGAGTCGCTACACCGGCCGGCTTGTGGTAAGCAAAATAGCGGTAAGTGGGACGGGCCGAAGGACTTTTAGTCTCGACTTTGTCGGTGGCTTGTACCACGGTACCGACGGTGGCGACTTGGCCGTTCACTTTGACGGCCCCAGTAGAAATAAGCTGGTCGGCGGCCCGGCGGGTGAGAGGGAAGCGGGCAGCCAGATATTTATTGAGCCGGACCGGGAACTCGGGCTTAGTTTCTTTGACCGCGTCACGTTTTATTTTTGGAGATTTACGCATCAGGCCTAGTTTAGCAGATAAAAATAGGGGAGGGAAATCGGCGGTGTCCACACAGGGGAGTCGTCACTCCCCTTTTTGTCTGTTAAGATTTAAGTAAGTAATTTTCTATGGTTAAAACTTTTTTTGTCGCTAGTTGGCCCGAACAGCAAAAAACACTGTTGCAGTTGTTGCACGAAAGTCATGCGCATGCAGATTTTTATTTTTTACTGGCTTTGTCGGCATTTATTTCAACTTTGGGTTTAATTACCGACGATGCCGGTGTAACTGTGGGTGGTATTTTTATTGCACCAATTCTTTTTCCCCTACTTAGCTTAGCTATGGGGATGGTAACCATGAGCGCTTTGGCGATTGGGCGGGCCCTTAAGATAATTTTAAAATCATCAGCACTAGTTTTCACAGTATCTCTAGTGACCGCTTTTTGCTTTTCCGACAATGTAGTGGGTGAAGAAATATTACTACGGATTCGGCCGGATTTGATAATGTTCCTGATTGCGTTGGCTTCGGGACTGGCGGTGGCTTACTCGTGGGTGAAGCAAGACTTGTCGGCGGCTCTACCCGGGCTCGCAGTTTCGGTTTCCCTCTTACCACCACTTTCAGCCGCTGCTATTGGAGTGGCAATGATGAACCGCTTGGTTATTTCGGGGGCACTGACTATGTTTTTTATGAATCTGGGGGCGACGATTGTGGGGGCAATAATCGTTTTTTCGATTTATGGATTTTCCCG
>CAZIIR010000002.1:0-6154 GCA_964539475.1 uncultured Candidatus Saccharibacteria bacterium | reverse complement strand
CGCGCGACCGGGGGATTTTCTTTTTTAATTTAACCCAACATCTCCTCAACAATTTGTTTTACCTCAGTACCATCAGCTTGGCCATTGGTGGCTTTCATTATCGCCCCAATGAGCTGACCTATTTTACTTTTATCGGCACCGAGTTCGGCAATCTTGTCAGCGACAATTTTTCGGACTTCCTCTGTCGGCATCTGGGCTGGCAGGTAGGTTTGTATAATGGCAAGTTCTGCGTCTTCGCTTTCGGCTAGGTCTTCGCGACCACCGGCGCGGTACTGACCGGCAGCATCTTTTCTTTGATTGGCAGCTCGTTTTAAGACCGCCAAAGTTTCTTCATCAGAAAGCATTTCGTCGGGTTTTTTACCTTTGGTTACAGCCTCATTGGTAAAGCTGGAAAGCAAACCGCGGACCACCGACAGTTTAATTGTGTCTTTAGCCTTCATTGCTTCTTTTAGTTCTCCTTTTATTTTCTCGTGCAACATATGTAATATGGTTATTTATTAGTATCAATCTAGCAGATTGGCGATCATTTCTCAAACAAATAGCCCGGAAACAGGTGGTTTCCGGGCCGTCAATCTTTTTTCTCAAAACTGAGCTCTTCGCTCAGCTCGTCAGCTGGTTTGTATCGCCATCTCAGAATGAGGCGATACAACAGGTCCGAGACTTTTGACAAAAACCCCTTTGGTGGAGTCTTGTGGTGATGGTGACTTATATCAATCACCTCCTCTCTAGTGAGTATTAAACACCATTCCCGAGTATTTTCAAGAGATGTTATACTTGGCCCATGAGTAGTAAAACAGACTTTGACCTAGCCTATGAAGGGCTTAATAAGGCCCAGAAAGAGGCTGTAGACACTATTGAGGGTCCAGTGATGGTTATTGCTGGTCCGGGCACCGGCAAAACCCAGATTCTTACTTTGCGGATTGCTAATATTTTGCGGTTGACCGACACCGCTCCCGAACAAATCTTAGCTCTGACCTTTACCGAAAATGCGGCCGCTAATATGAGGCAGAGGCTGGCACGGCTTATTGGTAGTCGAGCGTACCGGGTAGTCATTAGTACTTTTCACAGTTTTTGTAATGATATTATAAAAAATTATCCCGAGGAATTTCCCCGAGTGATTGGCTCAACCAGTATTACGGAAATTGACCAAGTAGCGATTGTGGAAAATATCGTCGATACCCTACCGCTCAAACTGCTCCGGCCGTATGGTGACCCCGGCTACTATGTGAAAACAATTGTGGCTACAATCGGCGAACTAAAACGCGAGGGTCTGACCGCTACCGACTACCAAACATCTTGCACTCAGGCTGACAAAGATTATGAGACTATTCCCGACCTTGTACACGAGAAAGGGGCTTATAAAGGTAAGGTTAAAAAAAATTATGAACGCCTACGACGAGATATCGACAAAAATCTAGAATTAGCCCTGGTTTATCAGGCTTACGAAGAACGTTTGACTGAGCGCAAGTTATACGATTTTAACGATATGATTATGGAGGTTTTGCGGGAGTTAAAAAGTAACCAGGGTTTGTTGTCGATGCTCCAAGAGGAACACCAATACATACTGGTCGACGAACACCAAGATACAAACAATGCGCAAAATAAAATTTTGGAACTAGTGGTTGGTTTTCACCAAAATCCTAACTTGTTTGTGGTCGGCGACGAGAAGCAAGCTATCTTTCGTTTTCAAGGGGCGTCGCTCGAGAACTTTTTTTACTTTTCTCGACTTTATCCAGCTGCACGAGTTGTAGCTTTGAGTAGTAACTATCGTTCGGGTCAGAATATTTTAGACCAAGCGGAAGCCCTACTGCCCGGGCGCGAGGCGCTCAAGACTGGTGGTAAAAAAGAAGTGGGCCTGATTAGGGTGGGGAGCTTTGCTTCAACTCTTGGCGAATATTTTTTTATTGGTGAAGATATAAAAGAGAAACTAAAAGCGGGGATTTTGCCTCATGATATTGCTGTCTTGTATCGTGACAACCGTGATGCCGGGCCTTTGGCTACAGTCTTGCGCAAGTTAGATATACCGGTGGCGATTGAGTCGGATGATGATTTGTTGGCCGATATTGATATTCAGAAAATGGTCACAGTGTTTGAGTCCCTGGCTAACTTTGGAGACGATAGTAAGCTGGCTTCCCTTTTGCATTTGGATTTTTTTGGCTTGGAGCCCTTGTCGGCCTATCGGGTTATCCGTACGGCATACAATGAAGAGAAACCTTTAATCGAAATATTACAAAAGGAACAACCGGAAGTTTTTGACCAGTTATCTCGCTGGAAAGCCTCCAGTGAAAACATGGCCTTGTTACCGTTTGCGGAAAGTTTATTAAAAGATTCTAAATTGGTGGACTTTATAGTAGTCGACTCCTCCGCCCGTGAGCGCCTAGAGACACTTAGCGCCTTCTTTGACTTACTATCGGCCGTGGTAGAAAGCAATCAAGAGGCTAAGCTATCCGACTTCTTGGTTTTTTTGGAAGTAGCTAAAAAACATAAAGTTTTACTGAAGAGAAAACACCAGTCAGCTGGTAGTGGTAAAGTGAGACTGCTGACTGCCCACAAGGCCAAAGGTTTGGAGTTTGACTATGTTTATATTACAGGTGCGTATGATGGCCACTTTGGTGGTCGACATAATCGGGACAAACTAAAACTTTTACCAGCCGTCTATAATCTATCGGACGAAAGTAAAGAACAGCAAGAAGGTAGTGACGATGCTGATGAGCGCAGGTTGTTTTATGTGGCTCTGACGAGGGCGAAAACTGGTGTGACTATTACCTACCCTAAAATAGGCGAAACTGGCCGGGAACAAGTGGCGAGCCGATTTATTACTGAATTGAAACCAGAACTGATTTCTAATATTGAAGTTGAAGTTTGGGACGAGGCGGTGAAAACAGAGAAGGCGAAGTTTTTACTGCCGGCAACGGTGATTAGTAGTAGTTTGAAAGACAAAGAATTTATCAAGGAACTCTTCGAAGGTCAGGGTTTGTCAGTAACTGCTTTGAATAATTATTTAACTTGCCCGTGGCAATACTTTTATCGAAATTTGATTCGCTTGCCAGCAGTACCAGAAAAACATCAGCTTTATGGACTGGCTATTCACGCGGCTTTGCAGGATATGTTTGCTCATGCCAAGGATCGGGGGTTAGAGCGGGCTTCCCTCTTGGCTAGTTTTGAGCGCTATTTGCGTCAACAGCCATTAGGCGAGGCTGATTTTGCTGATAGTCTAGCTAAAGGCGAAAAAGCCTTGGCGGGTTGGTATAGTGAATATGAGACCGGGTTTAATTTGAATGTGTTGACCGAGTTTAAGGTAAAAGGCGTTTTACTGACACCAGATATAAAATTAGTTGGTAATTTGGATAAGATTGAGTTTTTAGGAGATGGTCAGAGAGTAAATGTAGTGGACTATAAAACCGGTAAACCAAAAAGTCGCAACGAGCTTTTGGGTGAGACTAAAGCGGTTGAAGAAAATTATTTGCGCCAGCTCGTTTTTTATAAACTTTTATTAGATTTGTTTGAAGACGGGAAATATCAGATGGCGTCGGGGGAAATTGATTTTATTGAGCCAAACAGTAGTGGTAAATATAAGAAAGAAAAATTTGATATCACTAGTGAACAGGTAAAAGAATTAAAGGTAGTTATCGAGCAGGTAGCCAATGAAATTCTCGAACTTTCGTTTTGGGACAAAACTTGTACCGACCCTAAGTGTGATTATTGCCGATTGCGTCGGTTGATGAAATAGATTTTGTTTCTATAAATTTTAAGTTAAATAAAAAAGCCGTTGCTCGAAACGAGGTGTTTCGAGCAACAGCTTCAGACGTTCGACTTTCTCTGTCAACTGGCCGGCTGGAGGGCTCGGTCGGGTTGAAGCAGGGTGGTTTCAATTGCCTTAACCCCCATCAGGGGGTGTCCATCCCTCAGTTTTTCCAGGTTGACCTGGTGGTAGCCACCGGCGGGGTTGCCATTCTCGTCACGAACCGGCTTGAACGGGAGCAATTTGGTCACCCGAAAACCTAGGGTGATTTTCTGGCCGCCCTCAGTCGTCCAAGAAATGTTGAGGGTCTCGCAGGACGCCGGCCGGTGGTTCATCGTTCCTTCCAGGGTTTTGTGTTCAAAATTAAAAAGGACGCGATACTCTCTTCTCATGTTCAAAGATCTCCTTCAGTCCGCTTACCTGGCTCCCATTAGCCAGAACAACTTTTTACTTTACTCTTTTTATTTTTTTTGGCAACTAGGCGGTATCCACTAGGTGGTAGGCAAAGTAAAGGCCGGAAAGGACCACGAGGCCGAGGGCAGCAAATAAGAATTTGAAATCAAAAATAGTAAGGAATAGGCCAACAAAGAGCGGACCGATAATATAAGACAAAGATATCGACATTCGCGACAGAGAGAGAATAGAGCTGTCTTCGTGTTTAATTTTTTTAAACAAGTAGGTTTCTTTGGCAATTTCTACCGCGGCGGCGCCAAAGCGAGTAAGGCATAAAACGGTGGCCCATAGGGCGATATTGCCTGGGGGTAAGAAAATAATTAGGGTTGTGGCAAAGGCCATAAGAGTAAGACCGGTGACAATAATCTCTTTTTCCCCTACTTTTCTGTCGGACCACAGACCCAGGGGGTACTCGATGAGGACAAAAGGTAAAAGCATAATAGTGAAGATGATCCCAATCTGGTTCCAGGAAAAACCAATGACCTGATGTAAGTATAAAGGCGTGTACACCACCATCAGGGCGTAGAAAAAGTTTAAAATAAAATCGATACTTAAAATATGACGCAAGTCATCTTCGTGTTGGTTTTTTGGTCGCCAAAATATAGACCAAGGTAGACGCACGGGCTTGGTATAGCTTTTGGGTATTTCAACAGTTTTAAACTTAAATAATAAAAGCAAAAAAGGGATAAGAGCGAGGGCACTGGCACCATAGACTAACTCATAACGGTCTTGCCCATCCAAAATAAAACCAGCCACGAGTGGCGAGACAAGGCAGGCGGTATTTATAATGGTCATAAATAAACCTCGAATACTGCCGGTCAATTTGTCGGTCGAAAAATTTTCTAGATATAGGTCTAAGCTGTAGCGTAGAAGGGGGGCAGTAGCATAGAAGGCTAGAAATAAGACGAGGTTAGCACTTAGACTCTCTGGGGCAGTAGCTAGTAGTAAAAGGGCGCCGGTTGCGCCTAGACCTAAAATAACCAGTGAGGTTTTAAGTCGAATGGTTTTTAAAATGTCCGGCCAGACTAAAAATAGCACTAGAGAAATAACCGAGGCGACAATATACACTAGGCCAACATTCTGGGTACCGCCAATTTGGGCGAGAAAGGAAGAATTGGTATAAGAAACCAAAGACGCCCCAAGGGTCATAAACAGGGCTGCGAGATAAATATAGAAGCGGAGATGTGACGTTTGTTTTATATGCATTATTGTAATGCTTCGCAAAAACCAGCTTTCAAGAACACACATAAAACTTTGCTAAGTTTTTGCTCTGCTCGGGCCAGTCGCCCTGCGCAAGGTTCTTGAAAGCTGGTTTTGCTGCGCCTTTTTAATTATAACTTAAACCTCGATTAGTACAGGTAAAATAATCGGGCGCTTGTGGGTTTTTTGGAAAAGATAACGAGCGGTTTCTTCCCGAACAGAATTTTTGACATAGTCGAAGTTGACCGGATGCATTTTGCTGGCCGACTCCTCAATAGTTTTTTTAATTAGACTGCGCACAGCGTGTAGCATTTCTTGAGATTCTTTTAGATAGACAAAACCACGGGAAATAATATCGGGTGACTTACGGACTTTGCCTGTTTTGACGTCGATAGTGGCGATAATAACGAACATACCGTCTTGGGCTAAGAGTTGACGGTCGCGAATCACCACTTCCTCCACGTTGCCAGTGCCCATACCGTCGACCATTACGACTCGACTGGAGGCGCTTTCTTTTAGGGCTTTCATTTGGGTACCCTTTTCACTAATTTCTACCACCATCCCATTGTCGGGAACAATAATATGGTCAGCGGGAAAACCAAGTTCTTCGGCGATACGTTCGTGGACGCGCAACATATAGTGACTACCGTGAACCGGCATAAAAAACTTAGGCTTGATCATTTTGTGGATATATTCGATTTCACCACGATAAGAGTGGCCCGAGGAGTGAATTTCCGCTACGCCGTAGTGCAAGATACG
>CAZIIR010000001.1:0-67206 GCA_964539475.1 uncultured Candidatus Saccharibacteria bacterium | reverse complement strand
TGTAGGCATACTTTTTAACCTCGGTATCGGTCAATCCGCGATAATCCTCCTTCTGAGAAGTGACACCATAGCCACCTTTCTTGGAATTACGGAATCCAGCGAGCTGGATGTCTCCGGCATCCCTCATTTTCCGCTCCAATGGAGCGTATTGAGATTTGCAGTCAGACTTGATCTTGTGAATGTCCAGACTGACGGCGAGCTTGAGCTTGAGGTTTTTAACCTCATTCTCCAGCAGGGTAATCTGAACGTCCTTCACGTTATCAGGAGTTACGCCTTCTAGCGTTTCAACGGGCGGAGCTTCCATGATCGGAGCTTCCACCGTGGCAACATTCGCAGCGTGAGCTGCGGTGTCTGCGATTACTTCGGATGGACTAACGATTTTATTACGGCGTGACATAGTAGTGTTTGAGCTAGTCCATTTGTTTACCTGCCTATTCCAGAATGGAAAGGCTAGGGGATGGACTAGCTAGCCACTACTGGCTAGCCGACAAGCTAATGGGAAGGAACGGAGACTTGGGGAGCTTTTCGCTATCCCCTCAGTGACCTACTGATTCCGACTCTCAAGAGACAAGCTCCGAAGTGTAAGAAACAATAGACACCAACGTCGTAACCTACTCCAGCCCAGAATGACATTCAAGCTATTTCGCACTTCTCTGGTAAAATAGTTACACTTTGGCCATACCCTTCCATGGCTCGCCAGCCTGCCAGCTTTCCAACTTGGATTGCCAACACTGCCAGCACCACACCGCTAAACTGTTGAAAGTGAAGGTTGTAATATTTTTACTAGGAAATTTCATGGGAGGAAAAGTAAGGAATCCCTTGGTGGGGGAATAGAAAGATTCTCTAAATGGCGCGAGGAAATTTGAAACGCGGGTGGGTGGGGACATCTCCCCCTCCCTCTCACCAATAGAGTAGTATTACCTCCCCTCACCTCCACTCCATACACCCCACTCCCTCCCTCCCGATATAGTGGGGTATTATTCATCACCTCCTCTCCACTTATAAAAGAACCCCATACTTCGCATATATCATTTTTCCATTCGTCACATTCCACCACTAGGGTCCCATTCAAGTAATCCATTATTTCACTTGCGTAATAAAAATACTACGGTATTGTGATATATGCGATGGCTCATACTACTCATATACTCACTTGGATATTCAGCGGATTACAGTGCTACAGTTGTGAATGTCCACGATGGGGACACTATAACAGCACGCGTTGAATTAGGATTCGACGTATCAGTTACTCATCAGTTTAGATTAAAAGACGTATATGCACCAGAGCTTAAGTCAGAGAATGGAGAGTTGTGCCGTAAGAAACTAGAGGAGTTAATGGGTTCTAATATATTAATTAGGACCATTACTACAAAAAGCGGAAATGAAATAAAATCATTTGACCGATACATAATACTGTGCTATAATGCGAATGGTAACATTAATACAGCTATGGCTAATTGGCTATCGGTAAACAAACTAACAGGAGGCAACGGATTATGATATATCATTTACTTAATGAGCAGCATCAGTTTATTGGAAGCAAAGGATTCCACAAAGTGGACAAGGGGGATTTTATTGCAGTGCCACCACATGAAGGAAGCACTGGTAAGGAGATTGAGATAGGAACTAATAAATATGTTATAGAGCAAGTTAAAGCTGTGATTCATATTGATGAGCTTACAGGAGCACTTGTCCTTGGAGCACCAGCAAAAGCAAAATGAATGATGACGGATTAAGACCATTTAAGCCACGTCACGAAGACCGCTTCGCAGTCAGTGATCAGGATAAGCTGGAAGAACTGATGAAGTTCATTCCAAGCAAGACTGATAAAATTGTTGCAATAAATGCAATAAGAACACTAAGACAACAACACAAACGAACACTGTGTATTAAAGGATATGTTACTGGTGTCCTTAAAAAGATGGTGTATTGTAAAAGCTTCTTTGACACAAGTAAACCAATAATCAAGCACATAGAGATGTTACACTTCCTTGGCTATTCAGAAGCCGAGATAATGTTAACATTATTCGAGTTCGGGTATAGACAGATTACAGCAACTCAAGTAGGAACCTATTTACGCCTTGTAGGAACAAGGGTAAGATTGGAAAAATTAAAGGAAGAATATGAAATGGAAATAAGTCTATTAAAATCAAATGCATTCCAGCAGTTAGCTGGAGTTGTTATTGACGAGGAGAAGAAATACCTTCATATTCTTCTTGCTAAGCTTCCTGCTTTATATGCTGAACTTGAGGAGACTGATCCTGATAAAGAACCTGCTCGGTGGAATAGACTTGATAAAACTATTACAGGTATTCTGGATAAGTGTAAAGGAATGCACGGTATTGATTTGTATCGTGAATACACTGTTAAGACCGCCGGAGCTATTGCTGTTCAGCAAGCAGCAGGGACTAAGAAGGAAGATGACTACAGACTACCTATGCCATCACGACCAATGGAGTTGACTGATAATAAAATTATTGAAATGGAACCACAGCGAATGGTTATTAAACAAAAGGAGCATGAGTTATGATTGATAAAATTATTAGTGATATTGAGACTGAGGTTAAATTAGCGATTAATAGACAAACACAGATGAATCGTGATATAGAAATACTACAAGCTAAAGCACTTATGGTTGGTGAGTATCGAGTTAAGTTTATAGACATTCTCGATAAGTTTAAAAAGATGAGGGATGATCAAATTGAGAAGAAACAGGGAGAAATGATAAAGACAATAATATGACACTACAAGAAAAACTAGCACAAGTAATTAACGAACACAGTTTGGAAAACGGAACACCCGATTTCATTCTAGCTGAATATCTATTGGGATGCTTGGAGAACTTTAATAAAACTATTACGTTACGAGAAGTTCATTACGGAAGGGATGCACAGCCAGTGTGTTCTCATAAACAAGAATTGATTAATGAGACAAATACAATACAGGAAGAAATCAGGTGTGATGTAACTAAATTGATTGATGCGAAATGAGTAATTTATCCACACAGTTTCATGAAGCTTTTAAGGATGACATGAATCCTGGTAATATAATTATTAGCTCAGTGATAATGTCAAATGCATTAGAATCATCTGAAAAAGTTGGAGACAACTATTTGTTTGTTTGGTCAGCTAATGCTGCTGAACAGATTGAAGCTGCCTTAAGTCAGATGGGCTACAAGCTAGTCAAAGAACCACAAGACATATACGGATGACTATACAAGAAGCAGAAAAGATACTTGAAGCAGCAGTAGTCCAAATAAGTGAACATTTCGATGCTGTTCAAATACTCGCATCTTGGAATGAACAGTCAATGTCTTTGATTGCTAAACGAGGAGCAGGTAATTGGTATGCTCGACAAGGAATGGCGCATGAGTTCATTAACTCTGATATAGCTCAAGACACTGCTTATCAAATAGCAGAAAGATTAAACGGTCCAGATGAAGGAGATGAGTGGAAGTTAACTAGCCCTTAGCTTCATGCTCCTTGATCTTGTTAATTACACTGTTAATATTTATCTTATAAATAGAAAACGCTGAAATAATAACAGTCTTAACGAAATCATGAGCTTCCTCTTCTGTGAGATCAAACTCTTTGATCATTCCAGACACATCAGTATTCTTAATAACTATATTAGTAAAAGCTCCGCTGATTCGCGGTGTAAATTCAATTAGCATCTTAGACCATAGCACGTTAAAACATAAAGTCAAATGAAATTAGAGGATCAATTAACTAAGGCTAAGAACTCACGATTCTCTAACTTCTCGTTAGCTAAAAGCTCTGTTATAGATACAGGATTTAGTCAGAAGTATTTCTACAACTCTAAAGCAGTAGAGGAAGCATGGAAAAAGTTTGAGTCTATGGACTTGCCGATATACCATCAGGAGTATGTCCCAAATCCATTTCACTTCCAATACGATCTTGAGATTTATATATTCATTCATTTTGCCGATCTTTATAAGCGTGAGCTTGAGCTTGAAAAGAATCCTGATAAAATAAATTTATTACGTTTCACTAAAAGTGCAACACTCCTTAACAGAGAGACTCATTTATCACATGCAGCCAGTATTAGGTGGCCAGGAAAACTTGCTCCTGACGGATCGTTTATTGGTGACTTGGCTATAACACCATGGCTGGTCGATTATTACTACGCTGTATCAAACTACAAGAATGTAATTGAGTTTGGTGGAGCAGGACAAGGAAAGACGTATGGACCTCTTTCATTTATGTCCATGATTTATGATTACTTTATCTTCACTAAGAAAGGTGCTCAATGCACATTCTCGACTGTTAGTGAATCTAAGATCAAGGGATCAACTTGGCCTTATGCAATGCGACTTTATGAAGTAAATAAAGATCGTTATCAATTCTCATTAGTTGCAGGGAAGGCGCGTAAGTGTGGTGACTACACATACAACCGAGTAAAGGACGGTAAGGTGTTTGAGCAAGGTGGAACATTTAAAGGTGTTCTAATACCAAGAGGAAGAAAGGACTCAAGTGTTGTTGATAAGCTTACTGGATACCATGATCCAGAAGCTCGAATATATTTATTAGATGAGATGCAGTCAACTGATGATGCACCACTAGGAGCATATAACAACATGTTCCTTCATCCTAAATATGGATGGTTCAATGCATCAGGAAACTTCGATGAAGACACTGATCTTCTTGGTATTAATGTTGCTCCAAACACTGGATGGGATTCTGTTAATCAGGAAACCCACATGTGGGAATCTACGCTTAAAACACGATCAGAATCACTTGGTCACAACAGTCTTGTAATCCATTTTAATAACGATCTTAGCCTTGGTGTTACCAATTCTGAATTTGCTAGGAAGTTTCATAGATTCGTCCCAACGCAAAAGAAAAAGAATGAGTTATATCCAAACGAAGCAACTCGAAACACCATAGCATATAAACGATTCTGGATTGGATTCAGATTCGAGAAAAGTTCAGAAAAGAAAATATTTATATTAACAAAAGACATTCTTGAGGATACAAAATCCTATGAAAAACCACCAGAGGATTACCTTAAAAAGTTTACTATTGGATCTTTTGATTCTGCTCCTGCTAGTGTTGATCGCAACATATCAACCGCATTTGATATTGGCACAACTTCTGATGGCTTACCAATGGTTAATATTAATCCTGGCTATATTACTCTATTTGAAAAGCCAACTAGAGCGTTAGAATACTACAGGCAATCTTGTGATAATATTATTACGTTTCACGAAAGGTTTGGTATAGAGCCGGGTCATTACATAATGGACTGGACAGCAAGACCTGCACATATTGAAATGTTAGCAGTGAGAGGATACCCGTGTCATCATCTTATCTACCAAGAGAAAGTTCCAGACAAGCCAAAGATCAATGAGATAACAGGACAGCTTGAAGATCGTATTCCACTCCAAACAATTTCTACTTATGTAAAAGCAGAAATACAAAGACAGGTTGTTCATTACGCCGATCAAGCTGTCACTAATAAAATTACTCTAGGAGCATACATATTCAGAATGTTTGTTGAAGCAGGTAGAGTAAGAGGAATAAATTCATCACTCCTGACAGGATTGAATTGCGAGAGCTTCGATAAGGAATTTCTTACAAGAAAGTTTATTCAGGTAAAAAGAAAAGGAGATGCTGAACTTCTTAATCTCGACTCAAAGGAAGATTTCAAGAAAGAGCATAACTTTTCTCCTGATGTTCTCGACACTTTCTTTCAAGCTTTTTACATGCTGTATGTAGTGTATAACGTAAGACCTAATATTGCAGGACTAGGAAAATTGGAAAAAAAGAAAAAGAAAAGAAGTGTTGACAACTACAGTAAATTGTGGCAAGGTAAGCGATTGGTAAAAATATGAAAAGATTTTCATTTATTTATAAAGGTGACAAGATTCTTGGCGATAGCGCAGAAGCTATCGCTTTTCGCGTTGTTAAAGCTGGTGACAAAAGAGACTACCAAGAGATTTTAGATCAAGTAAACGCTGAACTGTTTCAAAACAAAGAAAACATTCCAGTATCAAGACCACCAAGTAATATTAAAAAACCACTGACTCTTAATGATTATATTAACGGAGCAAAAGCTGTCGTTAAAGTAGTCTCAGGACAAGTAGCAGATCAGTCAGAAATCAATAGACGAGCGATTATTTGCACAAACTGTCCAAAGAAAACAGAGATTCCTGGCTGTAGAGGATGCGGATTTACTGATACTCTTAACAGAACAGTAAACGGACTCAAGAAAATGTTCGGAAAAGGGTTTAATATACCAAACGGACTACAAGGAAATGGTTGTGACGTTTGTGGATGCGCTCTTTCTGTCATGCTTCCATCAAAAATGGAACAATTTAATGAAAAATTTGGAGTGGTTCGGCCAGATAACTGTTGGATAAACAAACAATCACCTAATTACATTCCATGATCATCGAAAACTCAGAAGATGCTAATATAATTATTAGCGCAGCAACTCTTTCTCATTCTGAGCGATGGGACAAGATTCAAAACACCGAAGATTACTTGATGGAATACAAGCAACCTTTCGATGAGAATGAAAGAAAGAAACAATTTATATCATGGTCTAACAACTGGAACTTTGGTAAGGGCAGAATGCTTGTAGAACAAGGTGTTATGTCTAATGTCACTGAGATTTTCAAGACATTGGGCATGATGGAGATTGTTTTTAACAGAACAAGCAAGAAAAAAGAACAAATTTATCAATTCCTTGATACAGAATTACTTAGAAGTATCTTTGGAAGGAAAATAGCAGAGGTTTTTGCTGACATTCTTGAGCAAGACCCAAGATTTCAGACGTTTCTTTGTCAAATCGAGTATCTTTCTTACGTTTTTGGATTCGCTCCAATCATTCGAGACAAGTTTAACTACCTCGGAAACCCAATTTCACATAAAAGCATAGCCTTTGAAGACGGAACAACCATTGATGACATTAGGAATTATGTTGTTTTTGACACAATCAAAGCAGAAGTCCTTCTACAAAGAATAAGAGAGTGTGAAAAGTTTGAATTAACTCTAGTAGAAAACAGATGCGACCCATACCATATCTATGAAAATGGATGGGTAAAAGAAGGAATTGAGGAAATCTTTTATGATTTGCTTTCTAATAATGAAGAAATCATAAATGACGTAAAATCCGGTGCTTATGAAATAAGCGCAAAAATCAATGAAGGTAAGCTAGAGATCAACTCATGGGAAGATGTTGAAATTATTCGTGAGAAAAAAGGAGAGACTTGGATTAATATAAATATTAACAACATTGATGTTGCTAAAATATTTACTACAGACGGATCAGAGGTTACTGAAACATACATAGTAGCAACTCAATGCTACGCCGAAAGTGGATGGACTGTTTCTGCTAATAAATATCTTCTGTATCAAAAAAATCACGGTAAAATTCCATACACTGAGCGAATCAATATTGTAAAAGAATTTGCAGTAAGCAACGAGAAAACAATTCACAGTCTCCGTGGTTCCTCTAAGCAGATAACAGAGGAAAGTATGAGGTATGACTTTAAGCGTAACTCAATCGAGGATAAGCTACTTCTAACTGGAAACCTTTTGATCCAGACTAAGGACGATCTTGCAAATGAAGACGTTGAGATTAAAGTTTATGGTGGATTGACTATACTTCCACCTAATGCAGTTATTCCAACAGGACAGATTAGATATGATCTAAACGATCATATTCAATCAATACAAAGTGACGACAATGACTTTAAGAGTCAGACATCTCACTACAATCCTCAAATAAATTTATCAAATAGACCAACAAAAGATGAAGTTCAATTGCAGGGGGCAATGCATTCAAATCAAAAGAATGCAAAAACCCCATTTAAACTAAGGGACTACTCTATTCTTTTTACCTGCATTCTTAATGATTTAATTAACGAGGATTACGACAATCCAATTGACGAAAAAGCAAAGGCAAAATTCTTTGATGAACTTGAGTTTGAGTTCAAGGAATTTGGAATAAAGAAAGAGGATATTAAAAAGATACTCTCTGAGATTGAATGCATACAGCTTCATGCTGTTAATAACGACATTCAATCAATCCAAGCTGCAATGCCATTTGCTCAAAACTCAAATGGAAGAACAAGACTTCAACGAAGCTTCTTGATGGCACTTGGCTTTTCAAGACAAGATGTTAATATTTTTATTGAAGCAGTTGAATACGGCCATCAAATAGAACAAGCAGCACTTGAAAATTCAGCGTTTTATAACACATCTGAGGTTGTTTTCGATTCGTCTCAAGATAACATTGGGCACCTTAATATTCATTATGCGAAGATTGATCGAATGATCAAGGGAATACAAGGTGGTGAAGATATTGTTGCTGGATTCAATTATATCACCAATGCTCTTACTAATACCGAGAAGCATGTTGAGGCAATAAAAACATCACGATTCTTCAAAAATCGCTATAAGGAATTTAAGAACATTCAGACAACATTTGAAAAAACAGCTAAACAAATAGCTGACATAATCAATAAAAAGAAACAGGATAACGCTCAAAACGGACAGCAAGGAATGGATATTCCGCCAGAGGAATTAAGAAAAATCCAAATTCTTGAGTATAAAGCACAAGAAAAAGAGAAAAGGACAAACGCTCTTACAATGGCGGCAGCAGAGCGTAAGGCAGCAGATTTCCAAATGAAGATGGAAATGAAAAAACGAGAAGCAGATGAAAACTCAGAAATAAAGAAACAATTAGCTACAGTAGAAGCAGACCTGAAAAGGATGAAAGAAGCAGTCAAACTAGCACAACAATAATAATATGATTAATAAAGAATACATTGCAGGAGAATTGTATAAAACATACTGTGAAGCGGTTGGAGGAAAAGCATTTAATGGTGATCTTCTTCCAAATTGGGAAACATTTTCAAATGATCCGACCAAAAAGAAACAATCAGATGCTTGGATTGCTGCGGCAGAAAGAGCTATGCAATTATTGTCATGAGTGATTTAGATAAAGTATTGGATTTTTTTCCACTTACAGATGAAAGAAAACAAAAGCTATCAGAACTAAAAACATCAATTGACTTTAGAATAATTATATTAAATGAATTACTTCTATCGTTAAGCACAGAGGCAACTCCAGAAAACGCACACGCAAAATACTCAGAAGCAAGAAAATTAGCACAGCTATTAACAATAAAGCCAATTATAATTAAGAAATGAGCACTCCAGTAGAAATTAAAGACCCATTATCAATGTTTCGCGCAACAGAAGTTGTGGATGAACCAAAAAAAGAAGACAAGATTCCTGATGATAAGCCACAGGATAAACCACAAGACAAGCAACCTAAATCAAAAGAATCACAGTTCTCTGAATTAAAAAAAGCAAAAGAAGCTGCCGAAGAAGAGGCTAAAAAACTTAAAGCTGAGTTGACTCAGTTTGAAGAACTAAAGCCTCTTAAGCCTGTTGCTGATTATATCAAAAACAAAGAAGGTGGTCTTGATGAAGAAAAGGTTAATAAATATATTGAGCGTAACAAGGAAAAGAAAAAGAAGCTTACAGAGTATGAGAAAAAGTTTCAAGAAACAGACATGCGATTAAAGGAGATCAGCATTGATCATTCAAACGAATACAATGAAGATTACATACTACCTCTTAATCAAGAGAAAAATAACCTTGTAGCTATTATTGCTCCAATCAATAACGAAGGAAAAATCAAAAATCCTAAGTTAATTGATTCTCTTTATAATAATCTTCTTTCACTTGATAAGGAAGGTAAGCCTCTAGGGTCAATACAGGTTAAGGCTATTCTTACCAAGTTTGAAAGTGAATACAAAAGAGCAACAGGAGAAGATTATGACCTTCCGCAGTTGAGTCAGGTTGTAAACCAGATTCAAACAGTTCATGGTAAAATAGTTAAAGCAGTATCTGCTAAACAGAATTGGGAAAAAACAAAAGAAGAAAAGAAAAAAGAACTTCTTTACCAAGAAGCACAGCAAAAAGAAGAATACATTAAAAAGGAAACAGCAGGAAGAGTTTATGTTACTGATAAAGTAATTAAAGACTTTGACTATTCTTCTATTGAAGGTGTTATTGCGGAAGATGAGTTTAAGGACAGCATAAGAGAAAATAGTGATTTCCTAATAAAAGTATTAAAGGGAGAAAACAAAAAGGAATATGCAGACCTTCTTACTGATCTTTCAAAAGCTAAGCACTTTGATTCTCTTGTAACTAAAGTTAAAGAAATTCAGGAAGAACTAAGACTTGAAAAGTTGAAACATAAATCTGGAGCACCTGGAGGTGGCGGATCATCACAAAGGAAAGAAATAAAAAAACCAGACGGAAAACCAGTGGACCCACTAGGGACTTTTAAATGAACTCGCTCAATGTAAAATGGAAAGAGAAATATCTTGATCCAAGTTACGATGCTGGATATATGTATTGTTATACCTATGGAAGTCTAATAGGTATAACAACTGGCTTTTTAGGAATCAGAAAATTCGGTCTTGTCAAAACAAGAGGAGAATTAAAGCTAGTTTTACTTAGTAAACTTGAATTAACAAATAATTAAAATATTAGTTGCTTATTCTTAATACTGTAGTATAGTCATCATTGAAATCCGGAAGTAGTAAGACCTAATGCCTTATCTTGAGTTGGCTACAAGAGGGTTTGCCGCTATAAGTTTGGTTGGCATCAAACAGGACGATAATCGTAATAAAAACATTAAAATCAAAATCAGATGCCACACTTAACATCAGACGAATGGATAGATCAGGTAGAAGCCTGTGGAGACGACATGTCTCGCGACCAAGTTATTGACTTGGTTTTTAAAGACGGACCTAACGCTCTTTGGAGCGAGAAGGTGGAACAAATGAAAGTCATGTATGACTCCATGTATAAATACCTCACCGGACTGTTTCCAGTTCGTGAGTGGAAAGACTGGAGCGGAACAACCGAATTGGGTCGAGTTTATCACTCTGCTCATATTCCCTTTGACATGGGGATCTTTCAGCGTTCCATGGAGATTTGCTCTCCTGGTTCTGCTAATGAATGTCATACGGATTACTGCGAAATTCCACAGGGAGGCATCTCTGCTATTCCTGAATTGGAAATGTATAAGACCGGCTTCAAAACCCGTCGTATGTGTATCGCTAATATCCGCACTTCCATGCAGGCAAAGCAAATTGCCGAAATGATTGTGAAGGAGCGGTTCTCTGTTGACGAGCAGGTAATGAATATATTCTATACCATGGCTCTCATTCGGATGACTGGTCACAAATGGGCTCTTGAAGTCGAGAACGATGGTTCTGGCAATATTGTTCCAGTTGAAAACTTTAGTCCATACAATGCTCTGCAAGGGTATCGCTACTCTTACATGAATCCGTTGTATCCTCAGGTTGGAAACCCAAGCAACATCATGCCTGTTGACTTGTCCTTCTTGGATAACTTCGGCTCCGCATTGACTGATTCTCGCAATCCTAACTATATTGCTAAGGGTCAGCGTGGTGAGCCATTGTTTGAGTTCTGGTATCCAGAAGACTGGTATAAGAGGGAAATCCTTGATAATCCAGAGTATATCGAGCGTTCTAAATACACACAAAAAGTGCCGATGTTGAACGGCTCTGTGTATGAAGACCAAGAGCGTCATACTATTGGTAATTTTATTATGCGCTCTGTTCCAGCCCTTCCTCGCTTTGCAGAAAGCTCCGAAGGTGGACTCGCTGTTGTTCAGGGTCGTAAAGACGTTGAGGTTGACACTGGTGTTCGTTCTGTTTACGACTTCCGTGAATATCGTAACGCTCCATTCTTCCTTGTTCAAGCCATTGGTAAGGGTGCTGGTGAAATCCTTAGTCGTCCAGTTATCTCGACTGGTATCGAAGGAATGCCAATTCATCCTATCTCCGGTAAGGGCGATTGGGAATATCGTAACGATTACGATAAGGAGTGTAACGAAGACCTTAACATGCCTCACTTCCGTAAGCGGTATGAAATGGGCTTCCGTATGCTTAATCCTGATGCAAGTTGGGGTATGATTGCTCGCGCTAAAAAGATTCGTCTTCGCGCTCCAAATACTTGCGATCTCCAGCCTGTGTTCACCATCGTTCCAAAGACTCAGAGTTGCTCGATTCTGACCATTGGTTGCAATCCTAACAACACGAAGGTTAGTAATAATATTACTAGCTCCTCCAGTGTAAGGAAGGTTAAATGCTCCACCAAATCCTGTGGTGATGCTGCAAATCTTCATTACATGGTTAAGATTCGCAAGGAAAACCAAGATTCGATTGCTCCTAATCAATCTCCTCTTGGTTCTTGTGTCTGCGGTAGCACTATTCAGGTTCACATCAATGATGATGATTCTGGAGATACTACCAAGGTTCGCGCGGCTACGATTGTCGAAATCTTCCGCCCGAATGTAGTGAATCCAGACTGGACTGTTCTTATCAAGCTTGCCTCTGCGCTTGCTGCTGATGAGTGCATTGCATACATTGGATGTCCAGATGCAACCCCAACTTACGGAACTGTTGTTAGTTGTGCTGATAGCACTGATGACGATGCAATAGCAGAAGATGCAATCAAGGTCGTTCTTGACAGCTCTCTGAACTGCAATGTTGGAGCTACTGTTAACGTCGGCTTCTACGATGAAGAAGGTGTTATTATCAGCACTGCTATTAGCGGAACAATCTCTAGTGTTAATCCAGATACGCTTACCTATGTCATTCAGACTGCGGAAGCTGGTTTCGGATGCGCATTCCGAGAAGGTGCTGTGAGTATTCGTGTGACTTGTGCTTAATAGATGATGAAAAATTGGGGGAGTGGGGTCATTCCTACTCCCCCTTTTTTGTAACAATAAAAATATTACGACTATGCCAACAGAAGATTGCACATGTGAAGCAAGAACAGCTACCAAGCCATCGTTTTTGTCAACATTCATTAGATATACAAAACATACATGCTACACTTTAGGTGACGGCATTATTAATTTGTATGGAGCACTGGTTGATATTGCGGCAGCAATTAGGGAATACACTGATCGAGTTCAGGAGAAAGGTTATGCCTCTGGTATTATTCTTTTTTCTACACCAGAGGGAGATACAGTTGATCCTAATGATGAAACAATAACTCAGTATTCAAAATCGCCATTTAATAACAAGGTTTTAGGAATTGGTGTTTCCACCATTGACTGGAATGCTTGTGGTGGTGCTTATGTAGGAGCAGCAAGTCTTGAAGTAAGATTTTGGGATTTTACATCAGGTGCTCAAATTGGTAATACTCTTCTTCTTACGTCAACAAGTCTTCATGACAAAGACACGGACGAAGGTAATACTATAGCTAACAACATATTCCCAGGACATATCTACGGAGTAAAAGTTAAGTATCTGAATGCAAACGCTGCTTCATGCACAATGCCAGCACTTGATTTTTACATCATCGTGAGTCCAGTTGATGTGATTACAGAGGAGTAGCAATAAATTAATTAAAGTCATGCCAAAAGAGCTAAAGTCAGTTATTATTAAAGAAGAAAACGCACCAGTAATCAAACAAACAGACGATAAATGGTCGCCAGCAAGAGGTAGAGAATCAGCACAAAAAGGAGTTATCGAGAAGAAGCCATGGGAATATGCATGTGAAGCATGGATACCAATTCTCGATACTCCTGATACTGTTGAATATGTAATAGAATTATTACGACTTCAAACTGCGCGACCATTTATTGTTCTTGTTGATACTGGCAGCACAAAGGAAAACTTCGACATAATTGAAAAGAAGTTTGCAGATGATGATGACATAGAGATTCATCGACTAAGGTTTAAAGGAGTAATTCATTCCAGCGATTATCCTGCTCATGCTATGGATTTGGCTATGTCAGTATGTAGGACAGAACATTTGTTTTGCACTCATACAGATGTATTTCTAAAACGAAGAAATGTATTAGAAGAATTGATTCTTCTAACTGACGATCAAAGACCTGCTGTTGGTTATCAGATGACACCAAGAGAGCATTCTGATTGGCAGTATATGGTAAGCCATACATGCACAATGCTTCATGTTCCAACAATGGATCACATAAATGCAGCATGGAGCCTTAGAAAGCTATGTAATAAACAAGGTCTGCAATTCATTCCAAACCATCCTGAGATGGGAAACAATTGGCCAGATACTGAGATTCTTCTTAATTACTATTTATGGGAAGCTGGATTTAATGCGAAGCTAATAGGAAAAGAAAAGAATCACGAAAGAACAGATGACGATAGAATTGATCACTGTAGGACATTAACAGCCGCTCGTCTTTACTCAGCACAAGAAGCAACAAGAAGACAAGAGTGGGTAGATGATGCAATTATTAAAGCAAAGGAAAGAATTGCGCTATGGACATCGGAAAAAGACTTGAGCTAGATGATTCAATAGAAAAAAAAATTGCAGATTGTGAATCTGTAATATATAAATTACTAAACTTAGAATGGAGATTTTTACCATCAATTGGTAAGTCTATATGCTGGCTGACATATAGACACTTAGAAGGAAAGTATTCAAATATAGAGCTTTTACAAAAAGCATTTCCAAAAGCATTTGAAGTTGTATCAAACGAAGAAAATCAGTTTTATCATTATAGGTGGCATTGCTCTCTAATAACAGCAAGGACATACTTTATGATATTTAATGACATTGAAGACAAGCCAAAACTTCTTGATGGAGCATCGCTTACTATAAATCCATTTACAATGGTTAATATATCAAGGCTTTGTGTTCTTCGTGCGATATGGGCAATTGTTAATAAAGATATTACAGATGCACAAAGGGCGATCAATAGGCTTTTTGCTTTATGGCCAAGATTTGCTGTAATGATAAATCTTGAAGGTCTTCCTGCATGTGGAGGATATGAAATAGAACTTGTTTCAAGAATGATAAGATGTGCAGTAATGTTATTACCACATGCTAAAATGAAATACTCAGGAGATATGTATCCATTGGAAGAAATTGTAAAAATAGAACCAATAAATCCGTATAATCTAATTGCAAAAAAAATATTAAACAAACAGTTGACTTTAACTTAAAGTCGGCTATAGTAAGATACTATGACACCCACCGTAGAAAAAAATTGGTTAGTTACTGCTCGCTCCATTGCACAATGCGGTGGATTAAAAGACTTTGAACTAAAATCCTTGGAGATTGGAAACGCTTATGATCTACTTTATGCAGTAGAGCCTTCGGTTATTCCCACAAGCGCAGAAACAGGAAACCTTACACTGCTATCGCTTTATAATAAAATTATTTGTGGAACTCCTTTGAGTGAAACAGAATACCATTGGGCTCGCGCCGAGATTGATCGTCTTAAACTACTGCAAGTTCAGTTGATTGACTCTCAATCAGAAGCAGCAATTGAAACAGCTTCTCACTATGTAGTTGGATCAGGAATCCATACATGGAACGACGGAGTAGCAACAGCAGGTGATATTCCTATAGCTGGTCTTCTTGCTACTGATACTGTTCATGTGACTCTTCATAGCCAAGCAGCAGCAGAACTTGTTACTAAGGCTGTAGCAGCAGCAGGACAGATTAACGTAACTCTTTCCGCAAACGGAACAGACACAACAACCAAGTTGAACTACACTGCTCTTAGAGCAATGCCAGCATCATAATTATATGCGACCACAAAGTGTTATAATTGAAGACGGATACGCTGGATCATTTGAGATTTGGGACACAGACGAGGTTGAAGATGTTTGTGTATCTGTTATTCAAATTTTGGAAGACACTGTTTTTGCAAAACTAAAGGGTAATGCAAACATCAATGGTATAAACATGGTTTCTGGTGTTGTTACAGCGGGAGCAACATATATTGTTGGTGATGTTATCTACGGGCGTTTCAGTAAGATTCAATTAGCATCAGGGGCAGTCCGTTGCTACAACCAACCAGCGGAATAAATATATTATGCCTCCGCTCGGATTAGTTCAAAACATTAACTTTCGCCGTCCGAGCGGGGGCGGCGGTGGCCTACCTCCTTCTCCTCCACAAAACGTGTTCGCTCAAGCAGGCAATGAGCAAGTCGACGTATCGTGGGATGCGTTAGACCCTGAACCGGAGGGAGGTTATCAGGTTTATTACTCAGAGAATAATGATTTTGAGTTTGCGCTTCAATCAAGTCCTGTAGCTGGTCCGTCTGACACAAGCCACATTATTTTGGGAACTATTAACGGAACACTTTATTACGTCTGGGTTGTAGCTATAAATGGAAACGGTGAATCCGATCCATCAGAAGTTATAACTACTTTTTCGCCTGCAAACATTGCAGGACTTAAATTATGGCTCAAGGGTAACGGTGTCGCGTATAACACAGGCACTACGCAAGCAACAGACGGGCAAACTGTGGAAACTTGGGTTGACTCCAGCGGACAAGGTAATAACGCTACGCAGGCTACAGGTATTAGACGTCCAGTGTTCAAAGACATTGGAGGAGTGAAGAGTTTGCTAACAGCGGGCGCGGAGTGGATGGATACTACATGGAGCGCTGGCTCAACATGCACGATCTTTGTCGTTTACAAAAACTCAGGAACAACCAACGGACGATGGGTAAGCGGTGGTAACAACTGGCTCCTCGGACCATACTCGTTTAATTATTCCTACTACTCTAACACGGGTTTCGCCGGAGGCTCGACATCTAGCAATGGAAATACCTCAATACGGCTTCATAATGCTGTGCAAACAAGTAGCGGTGGACAACATTGGCTTAATGGAGTCAGCCAAGGAACAGTTGGATCAGCAGGCGCACCGGGAATTATTTCAGCGCCCGGCACTTACCTTTCTGGCGGAGAGCTTGGCAGCGGGCATATTTACGAAGTAATTGGTTACGATAGTGCGTTAAGTGAATCAGACAGACAACTTGTTGAAAATTATCTTTTAACAAAATACGGAATATAATAAAAAAGTTATGAAAAAAACATACATCACAATAGTCTATAGTGTTATTTTAACATTGGTTTCTTGTTCTTCTCCTGATTTTGTAATAGAATCAGATTCTGGAAATCTTTATAATTCTAATTATCTTGATCAACTAAGGGGAATGGCAAGCGGAAAAAGAGACGCAGAAGTAATGCGTTCTTCTGATAATATAATTGCCAAAGCAGGAAAACCAGAAACAGACTCTAGCGGAACATACTACCCAGGAACAGTAAAAGTTATTAGTTGGGAAAATGGTGCAAAATACCAAGCAGTGCGACTTGTAAAATGCAAAGATGGAACCGAGTTTTGGCAAGGCCCAAATCCTCCAAGTGGATTTTATGGATCAAAACTTAGCTCAAGATATATTCATTAATTATTATGTTTTGATAGGTTTAAATAAAATGTAATAAAAACATTAGATGAAGCCAAAACATGACCAGTGCTCACAAACTAAAAAAGTCTCTTATAGATAAGGATCACGGAGGATTGGACACAACTAATATGCCACATAGAGTAATACCAATAATTGAATTGATAACATGGGGTTTTGCAGGAATGTTTACTTCTATTATCGGATTTGTTATATGGGCAGAAGAAAGGTTGACTAATGATATATCAGAACTAAGAGGACTTCTTGTTCCTTTACTTGGTGGAGCATTAATGGTTGTGTGTCTTATTCTTTTCAGGATAAGAAAAGAACCTCCTAATGTAACATGTGGTAGAGCAGGGTTTTCTTTAATGCTTGGTAGTGCTGCTAATATAATTCTTTCACTTATTTTACCAGTTGGTAAAGAATTAATACTTCATCCCATTATGATGCTAATAGGAGGAGCTATTGTTACTGGCTTCTTTTTCATAGTTTCACTATCATTGATAAAGAAAGTATATAAAAAGTCGGACTCTTATGCGGAGTCTATTTTAACAGAGGCAGAAAAAAGAATAACAGACAAATTAAATAAAGAAAAAGATGAAAACGAAACTAATTAATATATTACTGTGCTTGCTTTGTGTTTCTTGCACAACAGCTTATAACTCAAAGACTGAAATTAGCCAAGGAAAGGTAAAGAAAGAAAAAAACCTTTTGGTTAAAATGGGAGGAAAAGCTGAGTTTGATTCAACAAAAGGAAAAGGAATGTATGTCAAAACAGATGATGAAGCAAGCTTTAAACATGGTATTAATGGTGTAGTTTCATATGGGGCATCAGCACTAGCAGCAGGATCATACGATGCATACAACGCAGGAAAACAAGCGACAGCACAACTAGGAATCCGAAGTAGTGCAGCAACAGATCAGTTGTTAATAAAAACAACAGGACAAGCTGCAACGGTATTAGGATCAAATCCAGAAGCCAATGTTGGAGCAATAAAAGAAACAGGAAACCTGTTTAAGAACTTCTTGAAATGAAAATATTATGAGTGAAGCAATTTATAATCATGCTCTAAAAGACATTGGTCTTAAGGAGACCCCAGGATCAAAGTCAACGCCAAGAATAAAGCAGGCTATTAAGCTTTCTGCATCATGGCTAAACGAGGATGATTCTAAAACAGCTTGGTGTGGATGCATACGTGGTCTTTGGGGACTTGAGACAGGAACAGGAGTTCCTAAAGAACATTATCGTGCCGCTGAATGGTCTAAATGGGGAATTGAAGTTCCTCTTGCTTCGCATCATTGGAAAAAAGGCGATACAATTATTATGAGGAGATCAGGAGGAAATCATGTTACTCTTCTTGAAAAAGTTCAAGGTAAGTTTATATACTGCCTTGGTGGAAATCAAAGCAACGAGGTTAATATTTCAAAATACTCAATCTCTGATGTTTGGTCGGTTAGACGATAATGAAAACACTACTTGTAATAATTTTATCAGTATTTGCATTTAATGTCATAGCTGACGATAAATGCAAAAGTTGTGTTGCTATTCGAGCAATGCAAACAAACAGCCTTGCACTAAAAGCATGGGGTCAAAACTCAAAGTTTTGGACACAGAAGTCAGTTCTTCGTGTTAAGTTTTTGACAGGAAAAGCTGGACAAAAAGCAGAAGCATGGAAGCGATTTCAGGCGATTGATAATTTAGTTAATCTTCGCTTTACTCAAGTAACAACTGGACCTAGTGACATCAGAGTTAGGTTTGATTCAGGACAAGGGCACTGGAGTTACTTAGGTGTTGATTGCAAGACTATTTCTAGCAATCAAGCTACAATGAATCTTGAGCTTAAGTCTGGTGTTTTTGGTGATGGAAAAGCAGAATGGGATCGTGTTGCTCAACATGAAATTCTTCACGCAATAGGTCTTGAGCATGAACACCAAAGTCCAAAAGCAATTAATCTAATTTGGAATAAATCTGCTGTATATAAATATTACGCATCAACACAAGGATGGTCTAAAGAGCAAATAGACTTTCAAGTATTAAACAGAAGCAAAGCTTCACGATACACGGCAACTGATTTTGATGCTACTTCCATTATGGAATATCCAATACCACAAGGTCTTGCAAATATAACAGTTGGATGGAATGATAAACTTTCTAATAATGATATTAGATTCTTACAAATAATTTACCCTCAATAATTATGTCCTGCGGATGCCAAAACGAAGATAAAATCCTTATACCTGCATCAACTCTTTGTAGTGATGTTCAGAACGAAGGATCACCATGCACATCGCAATCTGGTAAATTCCACGATAGATCAATCGAGGACTTTACAGTTCCAGCAGTTGGAAAGATTGCAAATCTTCATGTTTGCCAAGCTAAACTGTGGGGGGTTGGTCAGTATGTTGGAATTGTAATTGGTAAATCCAAGTATGGATTCTATCGAATAACAGAAGTCGGAGAGCGTGTCCTTAAGGTTCTTAATGGATGCGAGAAAGGAAATACAATTAATAAGGTAGCTGGCAATCCAGAGCCCGGAGTTGTAATTCCAGAAGGAGCGGTTATTTTTCCAGCACCTCCATTTGGATGCTCTGACTATCTGAAAGAGCAATTTCTTACTCTTCTTGAAACAGAAGGAGTTGATTCTGTAATAAAAATATTAAACGAATCAGATGAGATTTGCTTTTATGCAACTCCAGAACTTGATACCGATCCAGACCATCAGGCTGCATTTCTTTTTGGTGGAACATTTATCGAGGCTTGTCTTCGTAAGATAAAGCGCATATTTACAGGACAAGGTGGCAGGACTTTGTGTATGCCAGAAATGTCTATAACAAATGAAGCAAGCGTTACATACAACGATGTATTGACTCACAAGTATCTTGTTTACACAGATGAAAAAGGATGCTTAAAAAAAGGAAAGCCAGCATTATGTGTTGCTCACGATAGAAAGTCATTGGACTTAAGGCTTAATAATCTATACACAGGTCATACTACATCTATAGCATATTCATGGGCAGGTCTTAATGCTCCATCTATATCTCTTTGTGGTGGTGCTGTAGTTGCTGAGCTTGAGCTTATTCTTGTAATTGAAGACGCAGGAGCAACAGGGTCAATAATGAATATTACTGTTAATGGAACACAGTTACAGGTAGCTTATGTTCCAGCAGGTGAATCTGTATTTATTACACGAAGAGTGTTTGTTGTGACAACTTCCGGTGGAACTGTTACACTTCAATCTAATATTCTTTCTGGAACACCAGTTGTTGCAAGCTCTACTGTTACGCTAATAGGCTTTTGGGCTTAATAAAATAATTACTGTGAGCGATTTAAAGCCAGAAGGATATGTAAGCTTTGCTGGAGGAATGGATTCCTCTATTAGTCCTTCATTGCTTGGTAAAAACCAATACGTTTACAGTGTCAATCAGGTTATTCCTAAATCTGGAGAAGGTATACAAACCAGATTTGGATTTAGGAGAATACCAATTGAATTTCAAGTAACAGCACATCAAGAAATTTGGGAGAACGGAAACCCACAAGGCTGTGGATCATACAAAGACACAGACGGAAGTTTTGTTTCTTTGTATTCTATTGATGGATGGATATTTGAGATAACTGGTAATAAATATACTAGAAAAGCAAAGATACTTAATACTCAAGATCAAAATGTTCCAAGTATAAAGCATTGTTGGATAACAAGAGTTCCAAACGGAGCTATTGTAAACAATGGATTTGATGCTCCATTATACATAACAAAAGGCGAGGTAAAAAGAGCAAAGAAAAGCAAAAGAGAAATAGGCCCAGGATTAATGGGTATCTATGTTCAGAATCGCTTTTGGTATGTTAAACCAAACAGAAGAGAAATAGAGTCTTCTACGATTAAGCAACCAATTTCTCTTGATGAAGCTATAATTGATAATATCTATGGAGTTGTTGCTCCAGAAGATGAAAGTATTATTCAGGCAATAGGAAAGCTTGGAACAATAGCAAGAGATGCAGCAGGTGGAAACCTTGCATTTGCAACTGAGAAAGACTTTTACTCAGCAGACGTAAGAGGACCAAGAACAACATGGGGACTTGCAGCACAACAAGGAACTGGATTTGTTGACAATATACTTCCTGGAATTGGTGCCGTTTCTGGTAATTCGTTTGAAACATCAAACGGTAATATTTATTTTAGAAACCCAATCTACGGTCTTGTTTCTCTAAACCAAGGAAGGGCTGATTTCCAAAACAAAGACAGATACACAAATCATAGCGTAGAAGCTTCATTGTTTTTTAACAATGATTCAAGACATTATCTTGATAGCTGTTATACAAGAGCATACGAAAAAAGTATATACACAACAATAGCACCACAAGCCAACTGCGATGGTTTTGTGTATTGGAATGGATTGCTAGTAAAGACCCCTGATCCATACTACGGAAAACAAAAGGATCAATATCAAGATATTGTCGAGTCTATATTCACTGGATTAAGACCATGGAATATAAATATTATCGGTGACGTTGAGCAGGAAATGCTTATACTGTCTTATGACCACGATTGCAAAAACAGACTGTATGTTTACGACGAGTCATTGATAAGAGACTTTAATAACAAGGGAGAATATGTTGATATTGAATCGCAATTCTTAACAAGGTCTTTTGATTACTCGCAACCTCTTTTTCCAAAGTCGCCAGAGAATAAGTTTTATTCATTGTCAGATATAAGGACCAATGTCACAGTAGAGATTTTATCAAGAACAACAGACACAGAAGAGTTTAAGCAAACATCTAAACTTGAGTTTAAATCTTCAAGCAAGTGCGAGTCTAATAATATTATTTCGTGTGACAATTGTCCAGAATCAAGAGACAATGTTTCAACTGGAGAGGATAAGACAGCAAGGTTTTTTACTATTCAAAACCTGATAAGAATAAAAGGATGGTGCTCGTTTAAGAGATTAATTTCATTGGCTAAAATAGTAGATTACGACAAGACAACATACAAAACAGAAGACAAGCCAAAAGAAAAGAAACTATGCGCTTCTACTAAAATATTTAGCTACAAAATATCAAAATGAATATACCAATTACAGCAGCGATAAATAAAGATATTGAACCTATTCCAGAAAGTTTTAAAGGTCTTTGTGATGGACCTGAACAGCTTCTTAATTTTATTATTAAGTATCTTTCGCTTTCAACAAACCTTGTTAATAATTTTATTGAAAGCGATGAAACTCCAAAAGGAGACGATAAAAAGCTTGTTTGGATAAAAACCAGCTTTCCTTATGGAATAGGTAAACATATAGATGGAGAGTGGCAAGTTGATTACTCGTTGTCTGGATACCCTGCTAACATTCCATTTCTTAGTCTTCCAATTGCAAATCTAAAACCTGGCCTTGCCGCTCTTACTGTAGCAGAGCTTGATGCATACGGAATAAATTCACCAGTTGCCACCGCTACTCAAAGAATGTATTGGTATATACTTAGACCACCAGCACTAACATAATGTCTAATCAAACAGCAGGATCAATAGCTGAGTTTATAGCTCCATACATTGGGATGTCATATCCTAATGATGAGCAGCGTATTTTTGAAACACTAAGCCTTGTTCAAGATGAGATTTGGTCATCTGGAAAGTTTTATGGTTCAACGAAATTCTTTTACACTCCAGTAAGAGAAGATAATACAATTGTTACGCCCCATGGTTACAATGTATTGCTTGGTTGTAATATAAACTTTAAGCCTGTAAATATAAATGGAACCGCTGCTATATTCCATAAGAATGGACCGGCGGAAAGTCCATTAGCTTTAGATGGCTTTAGTAACGATGTTTATCATCTCGGTGATTCTCCTGTAATGTTTCAACCTAATAGCCAATGGTGCAAACCATGTGGACCTAGTGGTTGCAAAAGCGAGTATTACATAGCTGTATGTGGTGGTGATTGTGAGAAGAATAAGAAAACACTTGTCTCATCTCTTGGATGCAATGGAAGACCAATATACACTTACTATAAAGAAGAAACAGAAAATAAGCCTATAGTTTGTGAAGATCGCGACTTAGCTGACGAAGAGGTTAAATACAATGAGGGAGTAATGTATCCAATTGTAGGTCAGCAAGTTTACTATAATGATATTATTATTGGAGACATCTATAACGTCATTAAAGACCCAACTCTTAATCCTGTTAATTACTACCTAGTAAACAAGGATACAAATGTTGGAACATTAATAGCAAGGCTTGAGCCATACGAAGTAACGTCTAACTACAAGATATATCAAATATCAAAGTCTTGCGTTAAAAACAATTGTGTATTAGGTCTATTTAAAAGATCAAAACCATCAAGCATTGTTGATCCTACTCAGATACTAATATCTGATAATAAAAATGCTATACTCTCGATAGCAAAGGGTGTTCAAAAGAAATACTCAGAAGACAATATTCAGCTTGGTGAAGCTTTTATACTTGGAGGAATAAATCTTCTCGCTAAAGAAGTAAGAGAGCAAAGGCCAAATAGCACAGCTAAAATGCAAGTTAGCTCAATTAGAGACTTTTCAAAGATTAAGAAAATTCGATAAACAACTTGCAATAATTTTATTATGTAGTATAGTAAAATGTGAGTGAAGAACTTTTAAAAGAACCAACAATAGTTGACGGCATAGAAGCTGCAATTGTTGCTGGTTTAAAATTAATTGAACTTCCGTTAAAGCACATCTTTACTCCTGGGCTGTATCAAAGAATAATATACATTCCAGCAGGGACAGCTTTAACAAGCAAGGTCCACAAATACGAGCATCCATTTGTAATATCAAAAGGTAAGATTATTGTTATTAATGAACTTACAAATGAGCGTGAAATATTTGAGGCTCCATATCACGGAATAACAAAACCCGGAACAAGGCGTGCTCTTTATGCTGTAACTGATACGATTTGGGCGACATTTCATGTTACTGACATGACAGATCATGAGAAAATAATTGAAGAGTTTACGGATGCACCAAACAATCCTTTAATAAAAACATTAAAATGATCTTAGACTTTTTAATTTTTGTTCCTGTCTTTGGAACCGTAGCTGCCGTAGCAGGAACAGTAGCTGCCGTAGCGAGTGTTGCTGCAACTGGATACAGTGTTTACTCTGCAAGCCAATCAAAAAAAGCTGCTAAACAAAATGCAGCAAATTCAAGGGCTCAACTTTCAAATCAATCTGGATTTGCGAACGATCAGTTTGCAGCAATGAATGGAATTGCCGAAGGCCAGTTCGAGCAAAGCATGGCGTTGCAGGAAGAGTATATTGGATTCCTAAAAGATTCATTGATTGAGTTTGGAAATGTAGCTCCAGGAATTGCACTTGAATCAAGAGGTATTGCTGAGAACACTTATAATAATATTGCTAATGTAATTGAAGGAATTGACGCACCAAGCGCGTCAGCATTTATGGATGAGGCCAAAAGCCTATCAATGAATGATTTTCAATACAGGGATGCTATTCAGAAAGGAAATCTTGATTTCATTACTGGAGGAACACAAGATGAGTTGCGAAGCGCGCAACAAATGAACTCATCTCTTGCTGCTCTTGATGGTAATGCGTTTACCGGAAAGATGGGAGAAATAATGCGGTCCAGTATGTATGGACTTAAGGCATTAACAGTAGGAGAAGCAAGTGGAACATTTGCAAACCTTTCTGCTCAAAACCTTTATAGCTTTTCACAGCAAGGTCTTTCTAATTCACTTGCTATTTCTGACTTCTTTTCTCGCGAAGGAACTGTTGATCCAATTAGCCCTCTTCAAACAGCAATGGACCTTGAGGCTGCAAACACAGCTAAGGTTTACAATAATGCTCAACTTAGTATTAGGAATGAAGAAAACCTTGGTAATTCTTTAACAAGAGTTCAAGATCAGTTGCTTGATATTGAAAAGGTTAAAACAGGACTTGCTCAAAACATTGCAAGCTCTGGTCTTAGCTATGGAACTCAAGCAATTAATAATCTTGGTTCACAGCTTATGTCTTCACAGGCAATGCTTAGTGAAAACATGTTTAATATTTCAAATGCTGAAATAGCTCAGGGATCAGCGGATCAAGCAAGTCAGGCTAATAATAATGCTGCAATGGTTTCTGCTATTTCTGGCGGCGCGTCAGCGTTGCAAAATTATAGTAACTCTCGAACACAGCAGGATTACTATAAATCATTACAGCAAGTTCAAATAGCTGGATACAGCCAAGGCGGAGGAATGTCGTAATAATAATATTATGGGAACTGAAAATACAGCCAGCACAATTTTAAATGGTGCTCAACTAACAGCCCAAGCCGACAGGAACTTTGCTAATGCAATTACGCAAGGTTTTAATGCTATTGGTCAGTCATACAGAGATAGATCAGCCATGTTTCAAGACATGGTTAAATCTACAATCAATTTAAAACAGATTGAGGTTGATGAGTGGTATAAAACTGAAAACCTTAAGCTTCAACAAAAAGAACTTCAAATAAGAGAAGCTGCCCAAAAGGCAGAGATGGCTTACAAAAAAGATTATCTTGATTTAAGAGCCAATCAAGAAAAAAAAGCTGCTTCACTTGGTCCATTGGTTTCTGCTATAAACAATGAGGCTGAACTATTAACTCAACAGCAAAAAGATATTCAGAAAGAGTCAGAAGCCTTAAACATGAGGCTAACTGGAAAGTTTTTTGACAAAGATAAGGGTAGATATGTTATAGTTGCAGCAGCGCCAAGAAAAGGAAGTGAGGAATATATTAGTATTACAAACGACCTTAAGAGAATAAGCGAAAAAGGAAAAGAACTAAGAGATAGAAGTTTAAGAATTTCAAGTGCCGCAAGCCAACTTACCGCTGGCGTTGATCCATTAACTATTAAAAGAGAAACATGGCCAAGCGCACAGGTTAATCCAGATGGAACAGAGGGTGGTCCAAATCCATTGCTTCCAAAAGCAGGATGGGAAAATGGAATTCAACCACTTGAAGAACTTTACAATCTTGATGAAAATGGTGATATACTCTCTGGTAAGGTTCCACAAGAAAACCATTCATCTCCAAAAGAAGAAGAGGTTGACGCATTTGAAAAGTTTGGAACAAAACCTGGACCGCTTCGCTCTAAGGAGCTAATGCCTCCGGTTGTTGAAGAGTATGATTCTCTTGATCAATACCAAATGATTGTTGGTGAGCTTATTGCTCAATCTGACGAAAAGAATCCATTTAATATAAATATTGCAAGAGAGTATGAGTCTCGTCTTGCACCAAAAGACAGAGAGCAGCTTAATCAAGATCGTAAAGTTACACAAAAAGATGCGTTTGTTTCTATTGGCGAGGTTCTTGCTTCACGATACGGAAACGGAACATATACCGATCAAGAAAAAGTAATTGAGCGTAAGATAGAGATGTATAAGGGTCAGATGCTTAGTCTTGGTGAAGACCCTGCTAAGATTGATCTTGCTGTAAGAAAAGCAGACTTGGCTATTATTAAGTTTCGTCAAAGTGATGATTTTAAAAATATTCCAGAGTCAGATGATCCATTGGTAAGAACAAGAGCAATTGTTGGTCATCTTGAAGCAATGGCTGAAAGGGAATACGGAGCACCTGCAATAGAATCACCACCTCCTGTTGGAGCTTGGGATGCAAGTGTTGACGCTGAAAAGACATCAAACCCAAAGGCAAAGGTGTTTGAAGCTAATGGGAGTGTGTATGATGAAAATGGAAAGCTTTCAATTGAAATTGTAGATCGTAGTAAAAATATTACAACTCAAAAAGACCAACAAATAAAAGGTCTTCGCAGAAACTTTGAAGAAATGTTTGGAAATAAAAATCCAGACAAAAAGAACCCATATGCAGTAAATCAAAAGTATATTAAATGGCTTAGCGAATTTGATAAAAAACCAGCAGCATTTGATATTGTTGATTTTAATACATTTAGTTATGGTGAGTTTGCAAGCACAGAGTCACTTGATGAGAGTATTGTAAAAGCAAGAATAGAAAGAAGAAAAAGAGAAATTGCCGCTGATCCAGATAGAGCGTTTTTCTTTTGGTTAGAACAAAATAAGCCAGACCAAGCTAGAGATGTCCCAGGATATATGGACTACTTAAGCGAATCAAAATTTGTAAACGATTAAAATATGCCACTCACTTCATTTGACTATCCAGACATTGTAAGAGGTTATCTTGCCAGCGAAGAGTTTAATTCTGTTCCAGATGAGCGGAAGCCACTTGCCTTCGAGTCTTTTCGTAAAACATTTGTTAATGAAAACGAAATTAAAGAAGATGAGGATTTAAAGTATGTTAATGATAAATCCGCTGAAATATTTACATCATATCGTCACAATGTAAATATTCCTCGTTTTACACCAACTCCTGAGCAGGCTGCCGATTTGTATGGTCAGATTAATATAAACGCTAACGATCCTGTTGAAAAGAGAGTTAAGTCTATTGAAGACTGGAGAGATAATGCTGTTCCTTCTTCTGCAAAAAAAGCACCATCAATAGCAAAAGATTTTGAATTTCACATCGAAGACCTTGCTAATAATTTAATTAAGAGTGAGCTTGCCAAGGATTCTTACAAGCCAGGTGGTATGCCTGACTTCTTGACTGATTCAGTTAAACGATTCACAGAACAGGCAATTAGAGGTCTTGGTGTTGATCTTTTTGCTGACTACAAAGAAGCCAATAGGTTCTTTGCTAAAAACTTGGTTGAGAATCCAGAGTTTGATAATAATCTTAGTTCACAAGTAGTTGGTGGACTTGGTAATTTTCTTAGCCAAATGGCATTGTCTGCTGGTATGACTGCCGCAGGAGCACCAGAGCTTGTTGCTCCAACGCTTCTTACGATGTCAACTGCCCGTCATATGACGGAAGCATATAATCGTGAACTTAAAAGAACTGGTAATGAATTAGTTGCACAAGATGCCGCAGTTAATGCAATTCCTGCCGGTATTATTGACGGTGGAGCGGAGTCTATTCTTGGTGGTGCTTTCGGAAAAGTAAAAGGATTTGCTGGCGCATTTAATGCAGCTACAACAGAAGCTGCAAAAAGAGCCGTTATTAAAGAATATTTACCATCTGTAGTTAAGGGATTTACTCTTGGTTCTTTAAACGAAGGCTTGCTTGGTGGAGTAGGAACAGATGTAGCCGGAAACCTTGGTGATTACTATGCAACTGGAGATGAGCAGTATTTAAAGAATGCTACTAATATCGGAGAGCTTGCTCGTTCATTTGCTGTCGAAGGAACAGTTGGTGCAATGGTTGGTACTGGAATAGCTGGATTAACAAAAGGATCAAACCAAGCTAATGTTTCTGCAACTATTGCACAATTAACTGATGCTGGTAAAACAGTTAGTATTGCTGACACAAAAGCTAAAGAGTTAAAAATCTTTGATGCTATCAAAGCGGGTAACTACGACAAGGCTATTGAAATAGCTAATTCTAATGTCACAGCAAAAGCTCCTGATAAAATTATTAAGGGAGATACCAAGCCATCTCTCGACCCTTCTGGAACTCCGATCAAAGACAAAGCAGAAGCTACTCTAAAAGAAAGACTTGGAGAGGTTCTTCCAGAGCAGTCTAAAATTAGAATTGCAAATAAGCCATATACCGATGAGCTTAATAAAATTGAAAAAGACCTTGATCCAGTAAAAGACAAAGATAAACTTGAAAGGTTAAAAAAAGCAAGAGGATTGTTTGAAAAGATAAACGATGATGGAACATCGGCTGGTCCTATTGCTTTTCAAGAAGAAACTGAGTTTGAGTCTAATGATACAAATTTCATATTAAAAGGAGAAGATAAGCAGCTTCAAACCAAGAAGCCATTTGATGTTACTCTTAATGATGACACCAAACTAAAGAATGATAATGTTATTTATGTAAAACAAGAAGGAATGGCATTGGTTAAAAACGCCAACCTAATAAAAGCATTAGGAGCACCTGTTACATTACAGGTAACACCTAACAGGAGATTTGTTAAATTTAAAGGACTAGCTAAAAGATACGAAGCTTCTGTTAATCCACAAGTTGGGTGGGTTCCTGTCGTTGTAACTGGAAACAAAATAAAAATATTAGCTCAAGTCAGAGAAGCTAATGAAGTTGCCACTAAAGAACCAGCGGAAGCAATTGATCCAGCAGAAGTTAAGCCTAAGACTTCTCTTGTTGATGATAGTGAAGTTATTGATAACAAAGATAAAGCAGAGTTTGAAAACTTGCTTGAAAAAAAGATTAATAATACTATTACACCAACTGAGCTAACTCGTTACAATGAGTTGGAAAAAACACAAGCTCCAGTTGTTGAAACAGAAACAATTGATCAAACCAGAATAGATGAAGCAACAGAAAAGCTTAATAAAAATACTCCAGAAGGAAAGAAAGTTGTTGCTCCAAAAGTTAAAAAGCCATCGTCACGAAAAAAGAAAAAAGCTGAAACTCCAGTTGAAGAAACTGTGGAAACGCCTGTGGAAACACCTGCGGTAGAGCCTGTTGAAGAAGATACCGTAGAACCTACAGTAGAACCAGAACCAGTTCTTCCAACAATCGAAACCATTGACCAGATCAATGAGACTGAGAATCCAAGCGCAGCTATTGAAAGCATTGATAAGGCATTGGCTTATCACAACAAAATATTAAACGACGACAATGCAACCGAACAACAAAAAATACGCTCTAAAGATTGGATAGGAAAACTAGAAGCAGACAAGGCTCGTATTCAGCCAAATGTTCAAATTTCAATTGAAGATCGTATTGCGCTTCATAATAAAGTTATTAATGATAAGAGTGGTGAATATACAGAAAGCCAAAAAAGCGCATCAAGAATTAAGCTTGCTGAACTCACTGCTAAAAAAGAAAATCCAGAACAACAGCCAGCACAGGAAGTTGATCGAGGAACATTAATGCAGATTGTTTCACTTTCTAAAAAAGGTGACTTTACTGGAGATCGTCTTAATAATTTAATTAGTCGTGGATTTCTTTCAGAAGCTAACTTTCCACAGCTTGCAGAAATATATGGTGTTCCATCTTACGATGGAGACTTGTATAAGTTTGCACAAAGCATTCAAACTGCAATCAAGAAAGGTAAAGAGAAAGCACCTAAACAAACCGTCGAGCAGGCTATTGAAGAAACCATTGCTCCTGTTCAAGACACCGCTCCGGTTGAAGAATCCGAGCCTGATATTTTAGATATTCTTCAACAAGAGATTGAGCAGTTCAGAGAAGAATCACAAGCTACTCTTGCCAAACAACGCGAAAACACTCCTGAAAACATAGCTCGCAGAAAAGAGCAGACTGACAGAATTAACGAGCTTGCAAAAGACGTTGGACTGAAAGACCTTAAGATCGTAAACACACACGAGGAATTAAATCGTGAAGATGTTACGAGCATCGTTGAAGCTTTTGTCCAAAAAGGCAATGTTACAATTATTCTTGATAATATTATTCCACATAAAGGAGAGTCACATGTGGAAGCGGTAGAAAGAATATTTAAACATGAAGTTGTTGGTCATCTTAAACTAAGTGGCGTTCTTTCTGGCATTAGCCAAGAAGGGTTTAATAATTTAGTTACATTCTTAAAAACCCTTAAATGGAGAGACGGTTCAAATGTTTGGGAAAGAACAAGTGCTGCATATGCAAAAGAAAACTTAACAGAAAATGAAATTGTTGATGAAATTTTTGCTAAACTAACAGAAGGAAAGGATAAAGAATCAAAATCAATTATTGAAAAGATTGTTAATTGGATTCGTATTAAGTTCCTGAAAGCAGGGACAGCAAACTGGACAGTTAATGATCTTGATATTATTATTCAGACCGCTTTTGATTCTGATATAACAACAAATGGAGAAATACAGTATTCCAAATCCCACCAATCAGTTTACATGGATTCTGTTATTCGTGGATACGGAGCTTGGATTGCGCCTAATGGAAAAATAATCGATGTTGGTTATCAAGACCATCTTGGAAAAGCTATTGACATTATTGGCGAAGAAGCTATAGAAGGAATGACGGTTACTCAGGTTTATGCAGAAATGGCTAAACGTGGTTATCTTCGTGTCATAAACGGATCGTCAATCCTTGTTGATGAGCAGTATAAACTTAATTCATCTCAAAAAGCTGTTCTTGAGTTCGCAGGAATGAACAGTGATAAAAATGTTATAATGGGAGATAAGTATTTATACAAAACTCCAGCAGCAACTCGCTTTAGTCGTTCAACCAACCAGTTTGATTTTCGTCTTGCTGACCAACTAAAAGACCCTGAAAATGTAATGGGTCTTGTTGTGGCTAAAGATGGAACTCTTCCTTCTCAAAACCTTGCAGCTAAGATCAAAAAATCAGGAGCTACTGAGTTTGAGGTTGATACACTGACACAACTTGTTAACGATTTATCAAAAAATGGTCGTGTTAATATGTCGGAACTGGCGGAAGTGATCGACACAGTTCCTACTGTTGTAATAAATAAGTTAGATTTTAGTGGTGGCGCATTAAGCAGAACAGTTGGTGTTGTTCAGCACGAACTAGAAACCATTGGGTTTGCGCCTGACGCTCCAATGTTTACTGGTGAAACTGCTGTATTTAAAACATTTGGTGGTGTTAAATTAGAAGAACTTCCAGAAAATGCAAAGAAACTTGCTAATGAATATATTGAACTATATTCTACCGGTAGTTTCTTAGCGGCAAAAAATAGCTCTGCCACCGGAAAATACGGAGTAGATCCATACTCAAACGAACAACTTAAAGGTGAAGAAATCGAGCCTGGACATAAGCTTATTTGGTCTGGTGATTTGAGTTTGAATGTTCCACTTCCAAGTGAAGAATCATCTTCTTTAAATAAAATAGATAATTCTTTATATGATAATAAATATATTGTAAAAGAATCCTTTCCAATAGAAGAAAAGGAAGGTAAGCTTGAGGAGTTTCAAAATAAATATCCAGAACCTAGGTATTTTGTAACAACATCTGAGTCTTCAATTTACGATGAAAATAGAACAATTACTGTATTCGTAAGAGACACAGGAGCAACAGTAACTCCAAAACCTAAATTTGAATCTCAGCATTACGAAGGTAGTGTTAAAGCAAACCAACTAGCATTCGTTCGTGGTGGTATCCATGAATACCAAACTGGAAACAAACTACCAGACGGAACAACCGCAACTAAACCAACTCGCATTCTTGAAATATGGGAAGTTCAAAGCGATTGGGCTGGAAAATTAAGTAGAGACAAAAATAGATTAGATGGTTATAAAAAATCTGATCTTGTAATAGAGCTTTTAGATGATTCTATTACTATTAGCAAAAAAGGGTCGTCTAATTCATTGCATTTAACAAAACGAGAAGCAGAAGATACTGGTGTTGATATTTATAAATATAAAGAAAATGAAGTAATATCTAAAGAAGACAATATTCTTCTTATTGATAAATGGGAAAGTCTTGGAGAAGATATTTCATCTCCGCTCCTAAACTATTGGGAATCACTTGCACTTAAAGCCGCTGTTAATTTTGCACAAGAACAAGGTGCTGATAAAATTATTACAAGCGATGCTGAAACAGCAATGATGACTGAGGGGCATGATCAAGTTGGTGATATTTATGAACTTGCAAATCCAGAAAAAGATGGAGATATTATAGAAAATGCATCGTATAATAATGGTAACATTAAAATGCCAGATGATTGGATTCCCAGGACTGATATTGATACTACTTATACAATGGCAGATGGAAGCGAAGGAGCTATACCTGGAATAAAATCAGAAGGACCAGACGGTAATATCTATCGCTTAACAACTTATGATGGAGAAACAGTTAGAGCTGATCTGTTAAAAAAATCAGTTCCAAAAATAGAACAAGAGTCAGGAATGAAAGCCGCATACGACGAGCGCGTTCCTAACGGTCTTAAAAAACTTACTAACTCACAACCTAAAAAAGTAACAGTTGGTAGGCACGGAAAAGGTAAGTCTGCTGTGTTTAATAAAGACACCAACACCGGATACATGTTCAGTGTTCCACAAAACCGTGGACTACTTAGATTTAGTAAATCACAGCCTAATAATAATGTTAAAGATCAAAAATACTTGGCGGCAGTTAAGTCTGGTGATTTAGACACCGCTCAAAAGATGGTTGATGAGGCTGCTAAAGAGGCTGGATACAAACCATCTATGGTTATTCATTCAACAAATTCTGATTTTAATATATTTGGAAGGATTAGAAATATATTAACCTCAACAGGAAGAAGTTTTTTGGTATCTCCTATTAAGACAGATGGTGTTGGGTTGATATACGTCACAGAAAACAAAAAGTATTCTCAACTTTTTGGAGATAAATCATTGAGTCTTTATCATAATATTTCAAATCCGGCAGATTTTCGGCAGCTTGGATCTGGAAGTGTTAGCAACCAGGAATTTGATACATTTGTCCAATCGTTGGGAGTTAAGGCCAAGCCAAGCAATGGAATGCAGAGTCCAGTTTTTGAGAGATTAAACAAGGGGCAGTTAAAAAAAGAACTACTGGAAGCTGGTTTTGATGGTTTTCTTTTACGAGAAAAAAGCGCAGAGCAAGAAGCAGACGCAATTGCTGGGTTTGATTCTTCTCAATTTAAATCCTCAGACCCTGTTACAAAAGACGATCAAGGTAATGTAATTCCTTTGTCTCAACGATTCTCTAATTCTCCAGACATTCGTTTTAGCAAATCACAGCCTAAACAAAAAGCTCCAGTAGAACCAACAGAAGACAACGATCTTGATTGGATTGTGACTGATAATGAAATTATTACACAATCTAAATCCAAAGCTTCTAAGGAAATAGCTAAACTAATCAAGAGAACTTATGAGCAAAAACTCATGGGTAAAGAAATTCAAATCAACAACGCTTTCAAAGGTGTTCCATACGCATTCCTTAACGATAATGACGTAGAGGCTTTCTTGGCTGATTATCAAGACTTTGTTAATACTCGCAACAAACAGGAAAATCCTGCCACTGAAAGGATTCCTGTTGACACACTTGAACAGCGTTTGATCGACTATAAAAAGAAAGCTAACAAAAACGAATACGAGTTCTACGCAAGTCGAGTAGAGGGATTTCCTGAGTTTGCATTCTTTAATGAAGACGCTGGCGCTGCGAGAAAACACTTTCAAGACCTTATTCAAGAGAAGAACGATGATCTTGCATCCGTTGTTATTAACGACTCTGACATTGCAACAATGGATGCTGTTGTTGATCTCCAGTTCCAAGCTATTGAAGCAATTGATGATATTAGTGATATTATTAACCGTGGAGTTGTTGATCTTGATAGCAGCCTTGTAGAGACAGGTAATCCAATCTTGGATAATGGTATTCCAATTCTAAGAGAACAAGTTGCAATAATGCGTAAGCTATTTAATGAATACGCGCTTAGTTTAATTACTACGGATGCAACATCTCTTAGTGGTGGAGATTTACGCAGAGTTTATTACTCACTTCTTAGTCTTGTTACTGATGGCTATCCAAATCGTCTTGAGGGATTTATTAGTAGTGAGACAACAGATATCATTAGAAACATGGAGGCCACGTTTAGTGACCCATACGGGACAAGAAAAAAGAACTCTGACATATCTAAACTTGAATCTAACTCAAGTCAGATTGAACGACTTGCAACCGATGGTTATTCTTACGATCTTTTGACTCGTCTTCAAGCACCATTCCGTGAAGGTCTTGTTCTTGCTAAACGGTATCACGAAGAAGTTATTACACCATACATTGAATCACTTCAAAGTGATGTTTATAACGGTGTTCTTGATGCTGACATGGCTAACAAGATAGGAATGTTTGGAATCCTTCGTCAAAGAAAATTAGTTGAATCTCCTGAAGAGGGATTTAAAGCAAGCGTCCAATGGGTTCTTGACTCTAATAAAAATACTATTGGAGTTTACGATAGAGACTTTGATGCACAAGGAAAGCGTCATCAAGAGTATCTTGAAGATAACTTCCTGTCTGGTATTAACTACACTATAGAAAATGGACAACTTACTTCTGACTTCACACCAGAAGATGTTGCTAAATTCTACCAGAATGCTAATATATTTATTGGAGACAAGGGAATCCAATATGCAGATGGTATCGTTAAGATGTATGATGCACTAAAACCTCTTTCTAAGTTCACTACAGAGTTTATTTATGGAAGACCATTTGAGGAAATCGAGAACTACATTCCAACAATGTCAGTTATCATCAAAGGTGAAGGTGATACAGATTTTGATATCGCCAAAGCTCAAATGCTAACTGATGCTCAATCATTCTCTTCTGGACAAATATTTTATGGAACAAATACAACTGGACTTGGTTCTACTAAGTCGAGAACAAGAAAAATAGGAACAAATCGTTCTCTTGTGTTTAATATAAATTATGCCGGTGAGTCTCTTGGCAGGATTGCTGTGTATGATTATTTTACAGCACATGCAAGACAGGAGATGTCTCAATTGCTGAATCACAAAAACAAGAATGGAAAATTGTTTGCTAAGTTCTTAGGTGATCCAGAACAAAAGAGAGGTCGGACAGATGCATTCAGAAGTGCGATGAATGGAACGTGGCAGAATGTGATGTCTCAAGCATCATACATGCATTCATACCATGTTGCTACAAACTGGGTTGGAAGAAAATGGGCTCAGGGCGTATTGTCTGGTTTACATCAGTTGCCAGCACAGCTTGTTTCAAATACTACTCCATACTTTGTTCAGCACATTAATGAGCCACACAAAATTGGCAACTATTTTAAAGCTGCAACATATTTATTAAAACACAGAATGGGAATGCTTGAACCTCATCAAGCAAGACTTGTGGATAAGGTTATCTTTGAAGTAACTCATCGCCAGCAATTCCAAGAAATCGACAAATCAGTTAATCTGGATATTAATCCTAGCTCATTAGTTGAAATGATGAAAAAGGAAATGCCTTATTTGTATAGGGCAGTAGTTGGTGTTGATAAAGGAATCGAAAATATTCTGTTTAAAGCATTCAGGCTTTCTGATACATTGTCAGGTGCTCCTATGGCACTTGCTGAATACCTTAATGCTGAACAGGACTCAAAAGGAACTCATGTCAGACTTGAAGACCTTACATACGATCCAGTGTCATACATAAAAGCTATTGACGCAACAGAGCGTTATATAGGTATTGGTGATGCTTCTCGTCGTGGTGAGTATCTCACTAACAAGGATGCTAAAATAAGTATTGCAAGAAATTTATTAATAGCGTTTAGGTCGTTCTCGATCAATAACGCTGTAAACTTTGGAAAGGAAATGAGAAGGCTTTTTGATTCAGATGTAAGTAGAGAACAAAAAGCCAAATCATTTAAATACATGATGGGTATTGCTGCTCAATCTGTAACATATACAATGATGGCATATGCAGTTCAGTATGGAATGGCTGCCGCTATTGTTCATGCATTGAAGAATCCAGAAGAAGAGGAGGAATTAAAAAAGCTTTACTCTAAGTCTCAAAATAGAATGACAAAAAATGAGCGTCGCACACTCAATGCTGAGATTTCTATGAGAGAAAAGAATCGTAAGGTTATTCAGAATATTCAAAACAGAACTAACAACACAAGGATTCTTTCAATCAAGACAGTAAAGGATGCAGCATCTAACATGTTTATTCCGTTTAACCTTGAAGCTGTTCCTAATATAATTATTCATGTAGGATCTGACGGACCAGAGGCTGAAACCTTCAAGGCTTGGAAAAAAGGAGAAATTGATCGAATCCAAAAACTAATCAAAAGACACAAGGCTCTTGAAAACCGTAAGACTGTAACTCTTCTAAGTGAAGAGTTGGCAAACATTCAGATGCAAGAGTTTCTTCCTGCCGTATATGAGCAAAGAACAATTGCTAATATCGGTGGAAGTTTTGGTGGAACGGTGGAAGGAATAGTCGATGCTATTGAAAGCGGTTCTAAGTTCTTTCAAAAACCAGAGGCTATATCACCACTGGATTTTGTAAATCTTGCGGCAGTGATTGGTGTATCACAACCAGACATCAAGAGATACTTTAGGGCAAGTAGCTTAATCGAAAAATCAGGCAAAGAACGCGAAGAACAATTAGCTGCATATGAAGAAGAAACGAGTCCATAATAAGTCAACCGGAAGAGACTACACAAAAGACAAGCTTTATAATAAAAAAACTATAAAGCAGAGGTCGCAGCGAAATAAAGCTAGGCGTGATATGGAGGTGTTTCTTACCAAGAAATACGGACCTAAACGCGCATCAGCTATGATGAAGAATAAGGACGTAGATCACAAGAAACCAATATCAACTGGAGGCACTAATAAAATTACTAATCTTCGCCTCCAGTCGAAGGCGAAGAATAGAGCGAGGATTAACTTGTAATATTACAGTCGATACATATCTCTCATATATTTCTTACACTTTTCGCAACACTTTGTTTTAGATGTGTGCTCATGTTTACACCTAGCGCATATTTTTATTTTGGTCTTTTTTTCCTCTTCTGCCATTAACTTTTTCCAGTTATCTTTTGTGATTCCTTGAGGGAATGTGACAAAATCACAGTCCCAACAGTGATGACTTTTTCCATCATTTCCGCAGGACTTCCATGTTAATACACGAAGTGGTGACTTGTAGCATTTAGGGCATGTGTTTTTAATTACATGCCAGCATATCCTGCAAAAATACATATGCTTTGGACCAATAAAGTCGGCATTGCATTTAGTGCATTTATGTTGGTAGTTGCCATTTTCTTGATCCCTATACTCAGGCCAATCATGTTCGTCATAGCCTGTAATAATAAAATTAGTGCTCATGGAAGGTTATACCAATATGGAACAAATAGATTTGATCTGAACATAAACTCAAATCCAACTTTGTCTAAGTTCATTTCAAATCCGAATAATTTTATTTTGAATTGAAGAAGGTGTGGTCTGCAATGCATCAACCTACGACCATCTAAGTTGTTTGTATATTCTCCACGCTCGTCAGTGGTGTATAGCACAGGAGCATAATCGTGACACTCGTTAATAATATACTCCTGACCACGGAGAGGATATTGTTCATCGAAGATTGATTCTTTTATTCTTTTTTCAAACTCAACTAAATCTCTTACTGGTTTTACTTTGTTTCCTTGTGAAAATATTCCAGCTTTTTCTATTCTCATGCTAGTAATCCCTTTATTCGATTGTTTATATGAAATGATTGATCATCATAAAATCTACCAACATCAACTTCAATTGCGTCAGCGAAATAGTTAATTGCCTTTAATGGAAACCAACATAATTGAGGTAGTTCTTTTAATGTGAAAATAACAGATTCTAATTCACCATTAACAGTCAATTCAACACCCAATGAAAAGACTTTTTGAATAGTGTAAAGCTCACCTTCTAATATTTTTACTATTCCACTATGAAATTTAATATCAAAATCTTTTGAAGCAATAATTTTATTACCTTGTAGTAGAGTAGCCATTATTTTTTTGGTCGCTTAAGATACATTGGAACCTTGTCAGAAATCTCAATAACAATTGAGTTATTTCTATGGAGCCTTGATGAGATACGAACATCTAATTCCTCAATCTCTTTAATCATTTTATTACTGTCAATGACAACAGCTTTTTTATCCCTTGAGTTGAGAATATCAAATGCTATTTCAATAACCATAGCATTGTAGTTATTGATTACATTGAAGTTATAGAACTCTTCAATGAATAGTATTCCACATGTTTTTATTTCTTCATATCTTTTTGGATTGCCAAGACATTGTGAAACAAGTTCCTTTAGTGTGCCATATATAATAAATTTATCACACCTTCCTTCTACTGTTTTTTTGGCATAAGGAAACTTAAACAGTGATGAGTTCTCTTTAATAAACCTCATTATGTCGTTAAGCAAAAGAGTCTTGCCTCTTTCGGTCGGACCTAACAATGTAAAAAACTTATACTCCTTGTTGTATAAGTCTGTTATAAACCTTATAGCATCTGCTTTGATTTCCTTAAGAGCAGAATCTGGAGTTTTGAACTTCCAATCAAAATTATCCAATGCGCTTTGTAGTGTTGTATTCTTTTCCGTCTCCTTTGTTGTGCTCTCCTCCTCCTCTTGTAATCCCAGGCTTTCCGCTGCTTCTATCTGTCTTATTATCTTTAGAAGATTCATTGAAGTGTAATCCTACCCATCTATTGTTAATTGAATTAGACAATGCCTCTATTGATTCCTCAAGAGCTTTGCCTTTGAATAATAAATATATTTCCTTTAGAGTTTTGGTTCTATTCTTTTCTTTTAGAATCTGATGCCATTTTTCACATAGCCCAACAAACCGTTCATCGTGAAATGTTGGAATTACAGCTATATGTAAATCAGACGGACATAGTAATTGGTCCAGCTTTGTGTAATTGATAATAAAAACATTATCAGCAATCATTGTAACCAATCCACGGCCTTGAAGTTTAGAAAGAGTATCTACTTTCCATATCTTAGGATAATTGCCATCAAACTTAAGATTGCCATATGTTTGAATTAGATAATATAAAAGTGAAGACTCTTCAACTCCAATCAAAAAAGCAAGGTCAGTTGGAAACTGCCTTACTCTACAGAATGATTTAATTATGTTCAGCATATTCAAGCTGTGATGTTTTTACTGATAAAAAATACTCACCATCAACGTCAATTTCAACAATATCCATTGACCACTTATTGATTTTAACATGCTCTCCACCAACTAATGGAATATCAATTGGTTCATTGTTTTTAATTCCTCGTAATACAAATATTCCCATTAAGGACTGGTCGGCAGTCTCGTGCATGTCTGGAATAATTATACTACCAATCTTTGTTTCTTGATTAAGACGCTTAAGGAAAACTCTATTTCCGAATGGTCTAAGAATTTCACCATGACGAATAGCATGAATATCTTGCTCTTTAATAATCCAATGAAACTCATCAATCTTTTGATTGTGTCTTGATGTTGGGCATACAAAAATAATCTTATCAGGAACAAGTCCTGTATCTTTTACTTTTTCACCAACACGAATTATTACTGCATAGAAAGACTTTTGAATAGTCTGATCAGGAATAATAATCTTGCCAACTCTCATTGGCTGTAACCTTTTAACTAATATATTATTATTAATCGGATGGAATGTTTTTGGGCTTAAGTGCTTCATACTTCATTATTTCTTTTTTAATTTTTCCATTAACTCTTTTTGATGTAATTCCGTATTTCTCTTTAAGAATCTGATCTGGAGTTTTTTCTATTTTGACATTTGAAAGCATGTCAAAAATATCCTTGAATATTTTCTTGTTTAACTTAGACTTTTTAAGATGCAGGTATCCGTAATAAATATATTGCAAATCAAGAGTGTCTGTAGCTGGATTGTAGATGATTTTATCACTACCTCCAACATAAGCATACAGCTTTCCATCTTTTATTTGACAACAGAATCTATCAGGAGTGCATACATTATTAAGTCTGTTAAGCAGGAATCTATTTATTATATGCTCTGGCGGCTCTTTACTCACCTTTAGACGGAAGATGAGCTTCGTGTGTTGGATCAACATTAGGATCAACAGACCTAAGAAGACCACATATAACTTTAGACAATTGAAAGTCAGTATCTTTTGGATTGTCTCTTTTACAAGATTTAAAATCAATTTTACTAATAAGCCTTGTTATAACAGATGATAGTGAATCTAACGGAATCCTATATCCATTTTGATAAAACTTTAATACTCTTAACATTGATCCTCCCGCCTCTTCTTCTCTTTGAGGTGAAGTATAAACAAGTCTTTTAGCAGCCAAGTCCGGATAAAAGGATTCATCACAAAGAGAATCCCATTGACCGTCTTTATAAAATACAACTGATTTTGCAATAGTAAAATCAAATGATTCTATTAGTTTTTCAGGACAGTCAAAAACCCACCTATGAATAATTTGAATTGATGGTTTATATTTTGTAATTGTAAACGCATTATCTGTTTCATGAATGCTGTGCATTTCATGATTATTTAACTCAAACGCAAGAGCAGCACCTTCTTTTTTAGAGGATACAAAAAGATCAATATCATTGATTTTTTCATTTGCAACACATGATCGAATAAAACCTCCTGCAATAAAAATATTAGGAGTCTTTTCAATTATAGTAATAAGGTTTTTTGGAACATGCCTTAAAACCCAATTAAGATCGTATTTAGTTAGTTTCATAATTTATTTAGTTAGTAGTCTGCAAACTTCTTTCTGTTCATCTCCACCATATCCACCACTAGGATCAGGGAACATAAATGCCCTCATTAAATCCATGTCAATTGGATTATCAAGAATCCTTTCGATAGCAATTGCAGCTTTGGTTGCAAGATTGATACCAAACTTATAATCATCATCACTAAGCTCAATGATTTTGACAATAGGTTTTTTATTAGCAATCTCGAACATAAATGACACAGGAAGACCTGTAGCCTTCTTATAGATTGCACCTTGCAAGATGTAATCCTGGCTCAAACATGATGGGGATTTTCCTGATACCTTGTTATCAATAATTCGCTTTCCATACAAGAAGTCGAGATAACCAATGACAGGAATACTACAGCCATCGAGATTAACTGAGATTTTTTCTTGTGTCTTAGCCTTGCCATACTTCGTCTTGAACTCTTCATATCCAGAAAAGTCATCAGTTCCTTCAATGCCAACTTTGACAAGAGGACCAACACTTTGACGAAACTCAATGTTGTCTTCAATACCTACAATCTTTTTATCATACTCCTCCATGGCATCTTTAATAGCCTGAGTCATATCACCTTGCTTCAACCATGAAACAATACCAGCTTCTACAGCATGACCACGGGTAGTATGAATACTTCCATTAAATCCAAGCCCAAGAAACTTACTAGCAAACCATTTTGGACGGTTTGTAATAAATGCATTAATAGTGCTTGCCGACAGATGTTTTAGTTCTAGGAATGTTGCGCTCATGGTTTGATATTTGCGTAGTGGTTTTTAAGAATAAGTGTTAGTGTGTTGAAATCGACTTGGCATCCACAAGCTCTCTTGTGCCCTCCTCCTCCGAAGTATTTTGCGAATTTAAGTGCTTCCACTTTTTCTTCTGAATAGAATGATAATTTCATTAATGGTTTTCCAGTATCGTTCCATACCATCATAAACTCCTCATCATCCTTAAGTCGATGAATAAGTGAACTTCTGATATGAGTATTAAACGCAATACCTTTGTGTCCGAATATATTTATTGGAATACCACCTCCAAGGATTGATGATGTTCTTTGAATGTAGTTAATAACACCTTCACCAACATCACAAATCCTTACAAGCCTTTCGCTTTGATGAAGATTTTTCTCATCATTTTTCTTACCTGCTATTACATGCCTTGTTTCTTCGTGAAGAAATTCAATTGCTTCAAATTTGATATTTGTGATACCAAAGTTTAGTTTTCTGGCAAACACTGATGACTCATCCCAAATATCATGCTCTCCAATCAATGCAACCAACAATGGTTCATTAACTTTTCTTTCAATGTAATCATACTCGGTAAGGAATGCATAATTTACATTAGCAAAGAATTGCTGAGTAAGCCTACATGCAGCAACTCCATCTAACACATATTTTGCTACATTGTAATTCTTTTCAATTGCGTTAATATGATGATCAATCCAAATAATTTTATTACGAATCGCTTCGTTTGTAAATAACCAGTCATCTGAAAAATCAATTACATAGATTTTATCGAACTGATCAAGTGACCATCCTTGATATGTTTTATCAAGATTGTCACCATAATCTGCTCCTGCTGTAATAATATGATCACCAGGATTGGCTGTGTGCCTGCAATAGTATTTAGCTATTACACCTGATAATATGCCATCCATGTCTGCGCTGTGATGTAGTATTAGTGTTTTCATTATTCTTTTTCTGCAACTTCTCTTAATGTTTGTCCTACAATTGTATTATCTTCTTCACCGCCTCTTTGTCCAAGGCTAATCATTGCACTTTTTCCATTTGGTGTTTTTATTATTAGCCAGCATTCTCCACTTTTGCTAATTCTTATTCTTATATCTTTCATGTTTTGTTTTCTATCCAATGCTTTTGTAGTATTGGTAAATTAGATATGCTTGCCATGCATCTTGTTTGAGTTTTATACCAAACCTTTTTAAGAATGCAATTACAGCTTTGTCGTTTTTTAATCCAAAGTGGTTTTTAGCCTCATTGCGACCTATTTGAATACAAGCGCATTTATAGAACTCTATAATGCGACCAATAATTATATTGGTGTCTCTAAAAGACTCTCCAGCCATTGCTATAGGAAAGTCTGTTATTTCAATTATCAGTCTGTCTATCTTAAACTGAGACTGTAATAATTTTATTTCTTTTAATGAAATCTTACCAAATTTTACAATAGAGTCATCTGATTCGTTAATTAATACGAATCCGCTTAGTTTAGGCCCAGGGTCTATCGCAAGTGTCATAAAGTTAAAAGCTACCATACAGGTTTGAACTGTATGGTAGCCAGATGATTATTCTAATCTAAATATTAGATGTCGGAATCATCCTCATCTTCATCTTCATCCTCATCCTCATCTTCATCTTCATCTTCATCCTCATCTTCTTCCTCTTCTGGCTCAGGAGTAGGCTTAGACTTGCTCTTTGGTTTGTCTTCCTTCTTCTCCTCGTCCTTCTTATCTTCCTCTTTCTTATCCTTTGGTTTTGGGTCTTCAAAAGGATCGTCCAGAAGATTAGGAACCTGAGCAACCGCCTTGGTTTTCTCATCCACAACCTCAGTGTAACCTTTGATAATGGATGGAACATCTTCACCAACAAGGAAGAGATTCTGAAGGTTATTCAGAGCTTCTTCTTCAATGTCAGTCAACTGACCAACTGTGTATTCAACAGCAGGAGCATTCTCATCACAATCGCGCTCATGGAACTTAGCGATACCAGTTTCTGGATCAACAAGGTTACGCTTAGCCCATATAGCCCAGAACAAGCGACGAAGGAAGCGTTGAATCTGTCTTCCTGCTTCGCCCGGCTGAGAAATATTCAATCCAGCTTCCTGCTTAAGCTTGAGTTCATATTCCTTACAATCCTTGATGGAAGTGATAGTTCCATCATTGATCAGGCTAATCATATTATTACGACCTTCGTCGAACTTAACAACAAGTGCCGAAGCGTCCTTCTCGGAAAGTTCCTTGATCCGTGGAGCGACAACCTTAGAGGCTGCGAGATACACGGATGGCAGAACACCGATCTTACGATACTGCGGAGGAATACGCTCAGCCATAAGACTGTTTGCATTAATAGCTCCTGCGCTAAACTTTTTATTAAGCTTTTCTTCAACAAGGTATTTGACGTTTTTGCAAGCGTCGCCCTTGGTGCGGAAAACCTTCTTGTCCACAGAGGCATTAACAATGTCACCGATAAGGAACTGCAAAGCACCCATCATCTGACCATTGCCTTCCGCAGCACTCATCATGCTGGCGGTAGCTGTAGCAATATCATCCTTGGATGCGCTCTCAGAAAGAACGATACCCATACCGTTTCCAGTTACGGAAATGGTTTTAGGAAGATTGATTGCCTTAACAGCAGCAACAACATTTGCGCTAACTTTTTCCTCGGAAGCCTTGATCTTGCGAGCAAGAATTTCCTCAAATTTAGCAGCGTTCTCAATATACTGCTTATCCTCTTTTTCCTTAGCCTCTTTTTCAAGAGTCTTCTGTTGAGCTTTAAGTGCCTTCTTTTGCTTTTCCTCTTCTGCTTCCTTGTCGCAGATGTCGCGATGACCTTTTGCAAGTTCCTTACAATAGTCAGCAACTTTCTGCAAGTGCTCCATATCTTCTGGAAGCTCGATGTCTTCATCCTTGGCGCGGAAAGCCATAGTCAAAAGGTCTTTAACAACCTCAGTCGCTGGCTTACCCTCAACAGGTTTGACTTTATATTGCTTAACAATATTCTTAATAACCTCACTGCGGTCCTGTTGAAGAATGTCGCCGTTTTCGTCGTCGCTATACTTAATGATGTCTGGAGTCTTCATATTTTGTATTTTATCTTTTTTCGTGTTTGTTTTTCTTGTGCTTGTCGTTTGGTTTAGGCCAATTGGATTCAACCAAAATTTGTAATAAATTTATCAAAACGGAATGTCGTCTTCTGCAAAACCATCTGCACCTACTTCTGGTTCAAATTCTGGATCACCTTCTTCTTTAGAGTGAGCAAGAATACCTGAGCAGATAGCGCGATAGAGAAGTTGACTCTTATCATATTTAGCTTTTCCGTCAAGAACAGATTTCATATCTTTGAGTTTTTCTTCCGTTGCTTGCCCAAGAACTACTCCATTTGGAGTTACAACTTTAGCCCAATCAGGGACAATTTCAAAGCTGTCAGACGGAGAACGCTCTGCATCATCAGTCTTTTTCTTTTTAGGTTGTTCAGTCTGTTTCTCGGTGCGAGAAGGCTTATCACCAACTACATTGAGAACATCTTTATAAGTATCTCCCTTTCCTTCTTCTGTCTTCTCGCAACGAATGTAATCATCAAGTGAGAAGTCAAAATCCTCAAGTGCATCAATAATCCATTTTGGATATTTACGATCTTCTTGATCTAGTTTTTCACGGGTAATAGAAAACTTATCAGTCTTATCATCTTTTGTAATAATAATCTCATAAGCATTCCAGTCCTTGATAAACAACTTAGACTCATCATCAAGAAATTCTGATAATGGTCCAATAAGTGTTTTCTGAGTTCCTGACAAAACCCTAACACTATTTGTTTCGTAATCAGCAACAACCATAGCAAATGCAGGTTTTGGAGTTTGAAGTCCATAATCTCCTTTTGCCCATGTAATATCTTCATCTGCATCATAACCTCCATCAGAGTTAATCTCAAACCTGATTGTGTGAGGTTTGTCTTTCTTTGTTTCTCCTTCTACCCATCCTTCGTAATAAAACAAGATAGGCGATATTGCTTTTTTAAACAACCATGGAATAATCCTGAATGTTTGAGAGCCTTTTATATCTTTTGGTTTAAGGTATTTGCCACCTCCTGCGTTTGCTTTTTCTTTGAATGCTTTAAACCCTGCGTTCATAATGTATTTATTTCGTGTTTTTGTGCTTTGTTTTGACGTTCCATCACATGATGGAAATTGGTGCGCCTAGTTGGAGTCGAACCAACGACCTAGGATTTATGAGATCCCCGCTACTAACCGCTGAGCTATAGGCGTGAAGATTAACATTACAGAAGTGACTTTATTTGGTCTGCCAAATTTGGCAGTAGATCAATCAAACTTTTAATTGTCATGCTTTGAAAGGATACTTTAGATAAACTTGAATGCTTTTTGTTAGCATCGTAATAAGACATTATACACTCTTCTGACAGGTTTGCAACAAAAATATTATCTTTTGTTAAAAAATGAATTTCACCTGTTTCTTTGTTTTTTATAAATAGTATATATCCCATAATTATATTATGTCTCCCATGGTTTTGGCCAGTTTGGATTGTTTGGAAGTCCCCTGTAAAGAGGCTGAATCCATCCTAATTTATATGCTTCGTTAACATTTTCATGTATCCATCTGTGGATTTTGCATCCATATTCTCCGCATATATAAACAAATATATCTGGTTTTGATCTTCCAAACGGATGATGTTTCTCTAAGTGATTAGTAGAGCCACATGCTACACAGAAAACCTGACCATCTTTAATATTTTTATTATGCTGCAACTGTTCTTTCTTGTGTCTTTCCAATCCTTTTTTAGAGAACTTTTTAAGACCACCCTTAACAAGACCAGCAGCAACTTTTTCTTTGTAGTTGAGTGTTCGTTTTGGTTTGTGTTGCGGTTCCATTATGTAGTAAGAAATTTATTAAGCAATGCACCAAAAAGGTTTCCCATAATACAGAAACAGCTTTTTGTATTATTTGCTAATTTTTGTTCTGTTTCTTCATACCATCCATCTTTTAATTTAAATCCACTATATTTTGTTTCAGCCATAAAACAATGGAAAACTTGTAATTGTTTTTCACTTTCAGAATCAGGAATAAAAGAATCTTCAATTGATCCAATAATTGCAACTCCAATTAAATCGTTTTCTTGGAATAATTTTTGAATTTCACCTTTAACTCTTTTAACTTTTTGCTCTGTAGTTTCACTGTTGTTGTCTTGCATGTTGTCTCCTTGCTGTGTTTGCGATGTTCATATTCCAAGCCCATCCTGCTTTGTATCCTTTAAATTTAGCATACTGTTGCAGTTCGGATAATGTCATATTCTTTGGGTCTTTGTCTTTGAGTTCTTCCGGTATTAGTTTCTCAAGAACAATTAATTCTTTTAAAACAATTTTATTACCACATACATGACACTGTGGAACATGTATATTGAATAGATAAGCGTAACAAACTGGACATAGTTTTACATTTTGTTTTACTTTAAAGTTACGATCTCTTTTGTCATCTAAGAATATTTGTTTCCAGTCAACTTCGTCATTATATGAACCATGTCTAAGAATATTATTACCCATGTCAATGGTAATAAAATCATTAAGACCATCGTATGGTCTTCCTCCTCGACCAACAACTTGATACCATTTAGATGTAGATGCTGTTGAGAAGTTGGCTATAATACAACCAGTTCCAGGAGAGTCGTATCCTTTCGTTAGGATTCCTACATTACATAATATTTGAATGTTTCCTTTTTCGTATCTGTTAAGAATTTCTTCCCTTTCATCTTTTGGTGTCTCAGATGATACAGCGGCAACATCATATCCGTAAAAATCAAACATTTCACGAACAGATTCATTGTGCTCAATGTTAATATTATAACATAATGTTTGTCTTGATTGTGCGTGTTGCTTCCAAAGGGCAAACATCTTTTTGTCGATGTCGTTGTTTTTGAACTGTCTTGCTTGTGATTCAGTTGAGAACTCACCAGCCATCACATCAAGATCAAGAACATTACTATTACCAATATCAACTGATGGCAATAGATAACCGCTCTCAATTAACCACCTAGTTGATGGTCCGCATACAATATCTTTGTAGTATTTCTTTAGTTGGTAATTTTTAGATGATGCAACTGGAGTTGCTGTCAATCCTATGATGTATGGGTTTTTCTTTTCTTCTTCTAATCTTTTTATTAGCTTGTAGTAAGAACTGATGTGAGCCTCATCAAATATGAAAAGACCAATATCAATTCCATTAAACATTCCCTTGCAGTATCTTCTGTAAAAAGATTCAACCATTCCAACATACACTTTAGACTTATAAATAGTCTTGGTGTCAGCTGTAATCATTTGACATGAAATATCAAGCTTGTTAAAATGTTTTACAGTTTGACTAAGAATTTCTTTTCTGTCAGCAAGAAATACTGTGGTTATATCCTTAACTACTGCTCGATCTACAATATCTGTTGCAATTCTTGTTTTACCACCACCAGTTGTAAGCTGGAGAATAATAGAATTATTATTAGCCAAACACTTCCTTGCTTCAAGTGATAATGATGATTGATAATCTCTAAGCTTCATTTACTTTTGTTATCCAAATGTATGATATATGAGAGTCCTCAAACTGAGGCTTTAATGATATAAAATCAGAGCCAGAATAAATAGGTTTCATCTTGCTTTCATTTATGTTTAATAAATACATTACGGAATTAAGTTTTTCATAAGCTTCTTCGCTTCCTTCTTTTACCTTTTCTAAAACTAAAGACTTAGATGGAAAGGTAGGAGTGATAAACCTACAATCAAACCAATCAGCATAAATCTCTATGCCATTTATAATTTTAGACTTAGGTGGAAGAACCCAACTTAGTCTTATTTGGACTTCGTAATGCATAATAAAAGTGCGACAACAAAGGATTGAACTTTATTGTCGCCTAGTTAAAATATTAACTCATTTTAGGATTCCTGCCTTCTAACAAATTAATTTGACGTTGAGTATATTGGATTGCTTTATTTAAATCCTTAACAGTTTCTTGTCCAGGTTTTAGACCTGCGCGCCACAAATATTTAATTGCGCTACCAATGTTTGTTGGGAAGTGCTCATTAACGTCCCAACACTCAATGCCATTTGGAAGTTGATTGTAGTGTGATGGATGAACAACTTCATCATATGGAATTGATGTTATTGGACCAGATGCAGGAAGTGTTGAATCACCGTCTCCAATTGATGCGAAAAAGTCTTTCTTTTTGGTAAATAGTTGTTTTGATTGTGGTTTTTTCTTTTTATTTTTTATATTGCTAATGTATGCCATATTATTCTCCTGTTGCTTTTCCCTTATCTGCTCTGTTTTGTGCTGCTTCGTTTGTGTATTTCAAACCTTTATACCTCTCTCCTAGCTTTTCCATATTGAACCGTTTAGCTGAGTCGATTGTAATTTCGTTATTTGGATACATCTTGTTCCATAGATCGAGAAAGTATTTAAGATTTCCCCAAAAATCATCATGAAAAATTTCTTGATTTTCTTCTTGCCTAATAATTTTATTACCAGTTTGAAACCAGCAAAGATCACCAATTTCTTCTCTTACATTCCACGCAATGCTATTAGGCTCATTAATGCTTCCAGGATACTTACGATAGATAACAATCTTTTTGATTGCATCAACAAGTTCTCCGGACTCTGATCCTAATCCAGACATCATGTGAAGCAAGTTAAGATAACCTGGCCTATCGCACGTTGGGTCTTTACATGATTTAATTGAATTACCAATTAATGCCGTAGCTACAAGAAGAAGCATTTTTTCATCTTCTGTTACTTCTGCATCAAGCTGTGCGCTTGGTTTAATTAATGTTTTAACAAATTCTTCGTATTCTTCGTCTGTGATCATGGTATTTTAATAAATAATGTTACACTTGCTCCGTCATTCCATCTTTGGTCATTGATTAAATTACTAACTGTTTCTTCTTTGTTTTTTCCGATTTTGATTTTGTGTGCTCTACAAATGTCGTTAAGCTGTTTTACCTTAAAGCTAGTTAAGATACCTCTCATGTTAATATTATTATCAAGAAATACGAACGCTTCCATATTTAAAAATATTTTGAACTAAGTTCTTCAAGCCTTATTAAAACAATTGAAGGAATTGATCTACTGCATTTTCCTTCTAATACAACTTTTCCTTCTGGACTTGTATATACAGTTTGAACTGTAAATGTTTTTCTTATTGTCTTGTGTTTAAATGTTTTTCCATGTAAGTCATTTATGTTCATACTTTTTGACTTGAAACGTATGTTAAACTTTGCTTACCTCTCGTTTGTGCCACATACATTAGGTTTTTAAGCTGTTGCTTATTCCACTCTTTGTCATTAGGATGAGTTTGCATAAAATTATTAGAGTCGAGAATAAACACTCTGTCCCATTCCAGTCCCTTTGAGCGGTGCGCTGTTGATAACTTAAGACCTTCTGTTTCTTTGTCAGAAAAGATTTTGTCAATAGTGTCAGCAATTTGCTCAACAGTATCAGAGTTATCAGCAAAGTATTTAAGGCACTCAAACTTATCCTCAACTGCATCAGCTTGTGAATCTGATTTAGTCTTCTCAAGTTGACGCTCTTTCCATCTGTCGATTGAGTCGTAAAACTCTTCGATAGATGTAGCCTTAAATCCTGTAACCATCGTCTTAAGCATTGTGCCAAAATCCCTACCTTGAACGGTAGCCTTGCGACCGTCCTTAATAAGCTTAAAGCACATTGGAATGATTACCCTGTTGAATCGTGATAGTGCACAATCCCCATCTTTAAACAGCTTCATGAACTCATCGTTGTTACGATGACTTACCACTCCATCAGGAGAGTTTTCCCAATAATTAATATCAGGAACAAGACGCTGTGCTTCTCTAATAATATTCTTACCACAACGGAAATTAACCGTAAGAGGAAGAACTGTTGGTTCAAGGATTCCAATAATCTTATTCATTGAATCACAATCAGCACCAGTGAATCCCATAATCGCTTGGAACTCATCACCAACAACCGTTACTCCACAGCCTGCTTTTTTAGCCTGCCTAAGCAACTCGTTCGAGATAGGATTATTATCCTGAGCCTCATCAAGAAATAACTCATCAAAGTTAAATCTAATTGATCCAGAAATAATAGGCAAACGAACCATGTCATTGTAATCAAGCTCAGTAACAAGATTATCAGACTCACCAAGGAATCTAACAGCATCATTACAAACCTGTTCAAAATCAAGTGAAAGAGTGATCCCGAAATGACTCATAATATACGCAACATCTTCTGGTGTTGGTGAGATATATGAGTTCTTAAGAAGACCGACCAAATCTTTCATTGCATTAAGATTTTCACGGGTAGCAAAAACTTCTTCTTTGGACAAGTTTGGATTCTTGAAGTTGTAGTCTTCATCTTTTACGATGATCTTAAACATCTTAAATCCAGTCTTATCTAAGTTGTAACGCTTCTTAATAAAACTATTACAGAACGAATGTTTGGTTGTTCCAATAGCATTCTTAGGAAGCTTAGACGCAAACTCTTGAGCGTTCTTTGCTCCGAATACAATAAATCTAAAGCTACGATCAGGATAAGCCTCAGTGATACGAACACCTGTATCTGTCTTCGCGCAGCCCGCTCTGGCTCCGATCATTAATACTTCAGTATCTTTTTTAGCATCAAGAATAGCTTGCTGCTCTTTAGTTGGAGGATGTTTCATTTTATTCTTGTTAGTCTTTTTAGTATTCTTTTAATTTCTTTAATAAAATTATCTCTTGTTAGGTATCTGTGTGTAATACCATAGCCCATTGAGTCATAGGTAACACATTCAAATACATCTTTAATTCTCCTATAAACCACTGCTCCACAATCTACAAGAAAAATATTATACATCTTAACTCTTCTTACGATTGTGGTTTGCCCGTGTCTTTTATAGACTCTTTCATGTGTCCAGTGTCTTATCATTATTTTCTCTAAGTAATGGAATTTCTTTAGGGAATTTACTAACTTCTCTGATATTATAAAGAGGAACAGCCTCTTTCTTTACCTTTCTTGTCAGGAATCTTTCGTTCTGAATTGTAAGGAATGAACTTCCTGGGTTTTCTTTAATTAATTCATCATCTACATCTTCCTTAATGCCTTCAACATAACGTATAACTCCAGTAGAAGCGCAAGTAATCTTGAACTTCTTTTTAGTGTTAGAATTATTCATGATATGAATAAGACTAACCTCCTCCCATTTTTCTTTAAAGTCAACAGCTTCACCGAAAGTGAAGCGTAACTCATTTCCGTTAGCAACAATATCATTACGATACTTTTGGAATGGCTTGATTGCCTGCGCTGCATTACCAGCAGACACAACACAATAAACAAATGGTAACTTTACGAACGTAAGGTAGTATTTCATTGGATAACAATTTCTTTATCTGTTTTGTTGAACATTATAGCAAAAATAGGGATGATATTATCTTGACATTTTATAAATAAAAACAAACATTGCGATGATAATTATTGTTGAGCATATATCTTGCATACTTATTCCTCCTCCTCCTCCTCCTGTGTTACCGCTTGTCCTTTAATAATAATACTAAGACCAGGATATGATTCCATTTGTCCTGTCCTGTAGTTTTTCCGTTCTTTGGTTACAGTCCTAAACTGAGCGTTAGGAAACAAGTTGTTGAACAAATTGTTGAATGCATTGTTATTCTTTGCCCTAAGGCGAACCCACTTAGAGAGTTTAACCAGTGCCCACAATTGTTCACCAGTAAGTTCTTTTCCGAATGCTTTTTCAAGCGATGCTTTGAGTTGTGTTGTATCAGCCATATTGTTATTTAATAAATTTGTTAATGTGATCTACTAATGCTTTTTTACCATTTGAAATTATTACCAATTCTTGGCATTCCGTTTTTTAAACAAGCAAATGATCCAGCAAGCCTTGCTCGCTGTGCTTTATTCTTTCCGCTGAATGGACTTTTTAGGCTATAAGACTTACCACACAACTTCATTTGTTGAAGGAATAGGTAGCGGATTTTGTCACGATTGCGTTGTTCTGTTGTTCTGTTTTTGTTGTTCATAATTTATTTATTAGCTAGTTTTTTTGCTGTTTCGTAGATTGCTGTTGCGTATTTTGGTCCTGCTGAGTAGATTGTTGTTAGATATTTGTCATTAACACAGATTACAATTTGTTCATTTTTAATACTGTGAATATACACCCCTTCATATTTGTCCTCAAGTTCATCTATTTCATTTAATGACTTAAGTAAAAATGCATCATCTAAATCTGCATATTCTTTTATAGCATAAAGAAATGCGTCCTGAGGCGGAAGTAACGCAAGGTAAAGTTTTTTATTTTTAACTTCTTTTGTTTTTTCTATATACTCTTTATTTTGCTCTGTAATACTTTTATTACACGCATCATTAACTTGTTTAGCAATTAGTCTTGCAATATCAACACACTCTTCGTCCTTACAGTAAATTACACTATTAATATCTCCAGGACCGATAATGTTAACGCATGGTTTTTGAGTAACATTATCCTTATAACGTCTTACATTAATAGCCGTAATAGTAAGTGGATCAATCCATGATCCGTTTGGTAGTTCAATTAGTTTCATAGTGATGCCAGTAGTTCTTCTTTGGTTGAGAATAATTCTTCCTCAGGATAAACATTTTCACCTTGTTCTTTAAGTGTAAAATTTAACTTATATCCTTTGCTTGTGTATTTTAATCCGCTTTCTGTAAATACCTTATTGATTGTTTTTTGGATTGCTGAATTATTTTCAATAAGCCAAACTTTATCTCCTACATTAAATTTAGTCGTGATAGTCATATTATTCCGCATCTAATACTTCTGACATTACAGCCAAGTCTTTCAAAAAAAGAGCAATCAATAAAGACTTATATTTAGAGTAATCGTAGTTACGATTTAAACAGTCTTGAATTTGAACTCTAGTGTAATCCTTTGCTCTTTCTTTTGCCTCTGCGATATTTCCATCAAGGAATGTTTTTATTAGTTTTTCCATATTTTTCTTTAAATTGTTTTAATAATCTTTTTGGTGATCTTGTTACTCGGTTGGCTCTCCTGAGTGAGAGCCGCTTCTGCTTTTCTTCTTTTTCTTCTGAGTTTCTTTTCATCACGTTTTATCTTTTTAGCCTTGCTTAGTTCTTTCTTTTCTTTCTTTATTTCTTTGTATAGATGAAGTTGATATTTATATTGCTCACTCTTTTGTTTATGGTTTATTACTTGTAGTATTTTATCATACTGAGACATTGTTATTTCCTTAGCCCAAATCTCAATTGGTTTTGAGTAAGAAACTTTAAGTATTCCCATTATTAGAGCATGTCTATTAGGAGGAATCTTAACAATTTTATTATACAGAGCAGTGTCTATAATTGTCTTCCTGAATCGCTTAGAGTAGTTGCGATCAATGATGTTGAAATCAAGTAGTCGTATATGATCTCTTGTATGAACTTTAGGAAGTAGGTTTAATTTCTTGGCAAGCTCCACTTTGTCATGGCATTTCCTGCAAAGAGATACAAGGTAACGAATCACATTAACAGGATGCGCTCCAAGTATAGAGTAATCCATGTGATGAACATCTCTTGCCTTACAATTACATTTGAAGCACTTGTGTTTATCATACCTAAGTATTCTTAGGCGTAATCGCCTCCATTCAGGTGATTTTAAATACTCATTGCGATACAGTTTTCTACCGTATCTTACTGTGTTTAATTCTTCCTTCATGGTGCTTCCTTGGTCTGTCTTACTCTGTTCTTCTCTCTCAATCCAAAACCCCCTTACCCCTCGGTCCTTTTGAACCGCGAGCAAGAGAGAACCGAAAGTCATTACTTTTATACTGGCCGACAATACACAACCCCTTTCACCAGTGATAATATTTATATTGCGCCTTACTTACAGCCTCTCAACTCTGTAACTTTCTCTGGGCACATTGCGATCCTTTCGGGTGGCCGCTATCCTTTTTTATTGAAGTTGGATAAGTAAACAAAAAGACCGAGCTTGAGGCCATCACACACTCAAGCTCGGTCTAATTGCGTCAGCCGAAAAAGCTAACAAAATTGATCGAATAACTCAGTAGGTGATGGCTACAAGTTTATTATGCACTATACTACCACACTAAAAACAATATGCAAGGACTTTTTTGAAAAAAGATTATTTTATAAAAAGCGTCATTTCGTTAAGCTGTCGTATGCAAGTTTAAAGTATCGAGCAATAGCACCACGCTCTGTATCTTCTTTAATCTCATGTTTGATGTCAGTATTTTCCCACATCCATCTAATATAATTATCAGGAATATCTCCCAACGGTTGTCCATTGTATTTGCCGTAAGGCATTATCGAAGAATCATCTGCTGATTTCATATAATGATTAATGGTTGAGTTTCGCTTAAGCATATTCATTTTCAAGCTTTTCAACAAGAGATGGCTCTCTAATCTCACTAACAAGAAAACAAGAATCAGGAACATATATTTCCCTATCTCTTAGAATATAAGCATTCATCATAAGCTGTTCATCAGAAAGTTCAGCTATGGCATCTTTTAAATATTTAAATGTCATAAAGAAGCGGTTGAGTGATATATAGCCTTTCCATCCTTTTCATGCAAGTGAACATGAACCATGTGTTGTTTACTTTTAGCTGGCTTAAAAATAGCTACAGCTTTTTGTAGAGCCTCGTAAGAAGTCTCTGCTTCAACAGTAGTCTGCTTGCCATTAAAATATCCAATATATTTATTCATCTGGATCTAAGTCTTTGCATAGTTTTTTAGCTTCTGGAGTCATGATAGTGATTCGTAGTATTCTGGTTGTTCGGTAATTGCATCAAAGTAAACATCATTAAACATACAGTAAGCTTCAACAATAATACCTAACTCATTCTGATCAAACTCTTCAAAATCTTTAGCAAGCCAGTCTAATGGATCGTTAGAATAAAATGGAATAAAACCATCACAAGGAGTTAGTTGTTCACGAAGAACATCTTCAAAACAACTAAAATCTTTGTGAAGTTTTCTTACATTTTTCCATATTGTTCTTAGTCTCTCCTTTCGTCCGGTTACAATAATTTTATCAGTATTAAAATTATATTCTTTTGGAGAATCAATTCTAACAAACTGAAATTCTTGTTTAGTTAATTTATTAAAGGAAGAAAGAAATCCTTTTGCTATTTTTTCATGATATTGCGAATGGTCTTCGTCGGGATAATTTTCCTCATAAGTATCAGCCATTTCCTGAGAAACAGAATGATAAAACCCATCGAACAACGGAAGAGGAAACTCAATAAGTAATGGTGTCTTTTTCATGTATGTATTCCCCAAGAATTTGTGGCATGTTTACCGATCTCACCATTAAAGATAAGACCACCATTCATACTGTATGTGTATGGGTCTTGCCAAATATCCAACCTCTCAAATCGAAGTCCAGTTAGATCGACCTCATTTGGAACAAGATTCATCCACATAAAACTAAATCCAAGCAACGTCCCATCGTCTCCAAGTTTAGTAATTTTATTAAAAGCAGGATGCCTCGTTCCATGTGCTGATTGATACATTGTCGTATCACGGCTATGTAAACGATCAAGACGCTCAAAGAAACCTTGGATCAAATCCTCCCTTAAGCATAGATACATTAGAACTTGTCCCATCTTCATCTTTGCTTGGTCAGTCAAAATCATTGCAGGAAACCTATCTTTAAATACTCCTTCTGAGTATCCATATAGGTATCTTTTAAGCCATTCTTTGTTTTGTTCTAGTGTTAGATTTTCCATAATATTTATATTTACTGTAACTTAATCAGATCGCTTCTGAGGTAGGGCTTTAAGGTTAGACGGTGCCGGTATAGCGTTAGTCTGAGAAGGCGTCACCAGCACCCGAAAGAATCGAAAGCAGATGGCACTCAGTAGGGTTTACGGTAGCCTATGTTTGATGGACGGAAACCAAGGCGCTCGAAAATTAGGTGCCATTGGGAATCTTATTAAGTAATTTCCCTATACTCTGTAATCCATTCGACCTGCCATTCTGTTGATTTAATAACAGAATGCAACGGTTTTGTTAGTTCTTTATCTTCAAATGGTTGGTAGTCAGCCGTAATAATATTATCACAAATAGACTTAACATACACTCTGTAGTATGATTTGTTATCATGTAACATACATAGGTATGTTCTTCCAACTAACATTGGTTCCTCGTAATTAATATCCTCCATGTCCATTACAACAATCAAATCTTTTTGATCGCTATTTAGAATATGGAACTGTCTATCAGTTGGTTTTTTACGCTCACATACAGCAGCATCATATCCGTCGTATATACAAGGTCTTAACTCATTCTCACGACCAAGATGGCGAGCGATGTCAATAACTTTGTCCCAATCTTCTTGTTTAATGTTGTAGAATTTCATTATAACTCTTCTGTGAATCCATAGATTGATTGATTCGTATCCGATCCTCCTAGTGGCCTAGTCATAGCCTGATGAAACTCTTCTCCTCGTTCGTGTTGAACATAACAAATACCACCAACAGGAGTCCAGTTTCTTTTCATGTGATCATTAACCTCATCAATTTGATCTTGAATGGTTGTTGTCCTAATGATTGTGTATTCTTTCATAGTATTAGTTTAATAAACGCTTCACACAACTCTTTGCATGTTGCACTAATTGTTGTTTTCTTAAACATCAAAATATCACGCTTAAGAATTACAACCATATCACACTGTTGATCAACAGTAAGTTTATTTATAGCGTAATGTATTGCATTATAGTCGTTTTCAAAATCAGGAAACTCATATAAAGCACCACTACCTAATCCTATAACTGGATCGTGATTTTTAGTCCACTCAACAGGAGGATAACCAACAATTCTGTTTACACTAAATTCTGGAGCAAATGTCCATCCACAAAATTCACCAATAATTATATTATCATTCATTTTGATAAATGTTCTATAACTTGTTCAACAGATTCAAAGTCTCCGTTATACTTAGATGCAAGCGCACCTCGTCCTTGAATCTTAAATCTCTTTTCGGAGTAGATGTTAATAGTAGCATCAAGATGCCTAGCGATACCAAATGTTACCTGGCGAATCTTACCCCTTCCTATTGGAATTTCTGAACTCAACACTCCGTATGGAGCGTTGAACTTATTTAACTCAGAGGTAAGATAATTAACAATTTTATTAGCTGCTTCTGCTCGCTTGCTCATATTAATTATAATTAAATAACTCAGTGTCTTCTGGTCTTGATGATAGTCCAAGAGATTCACTCTTACCAACACAGACACCTCCTTCAATAAATCCAGCAGAGACTACATCTCTGTTTATTCTTTTCCAATTATCGTGGGTTTGATTTTTTAGGTAACTCACAGCATCAGCCATAACATTATGGTGGACTGAATCAGGAAACGTAAACATTTCCTCTTTACCTTTTTCGTCTTTTGTTACGATGTATTTCATATCAATCCATTATTGAAACTTCAAACGATCCATCCTTCTCTACAATAGCTACCCATGCATGTGGATACACATAGACTGTTTGATCACGAAACTCAGCCTTAGCTAGTGGCTTAAGAGCAGGATCACCAGGATAGCAAATACAATTATCCTTCATGGTAAATCCATTCATAGGCATCCATCCTCCACCGAAGGAATAAGCTTTATCGAACTGTTCCCTTAGCGGACTTGGGTCATTTTCAGATGCAAGATACCTAATGTCCCCAACGATATGTTCGATTGGAGTATTAACTCCTGGAAGCAATTCAAAGTGTAACATATTAGAATTGTTTAATGATATTATTAGGATGCACTCTGCACGACGCGCGATCAAACACTTGCTCGATCTTATTAACAGGAACATTTAATCCTGCTTCACAAAGATTAATAAAGCTATCCATAGCCCACTTAATGTGACACCCCTCAAAGTTTCCTGTTTGACGTTCTGGCATAATAACTCCGATGTCTGGTATTGCGTTAATCGTTTTCATATTTTATGTATTAAAATTCCAACAACCATTCCAAAAAGGAATGAAACTAAACACTGTAAAAACACAGTGACTTTAATAATTTTCTTATCGTTCACCTATTTCTTCTGCTTCTTGTTCTTCTGTCTGCTTTTGCTTTATGTTTTGATGGAGGAACCAATGGATAACTAACTCCATTATACTTCTTCCAAATTAATAACTTAGCGTATCCAGTAATTTTAACCATTTAGTTTTTCTATTACTTTGTTTGCTAACTCTTCTGTAAGGCCGACATTTGGATCAGTCGAAACTGTATGATATGGAAACATTTCGATACAAGAAACATCATCATCCAAAATAACGTAACGTGCAGGACAATTTAAAGTAATCCAAAGTTTAATCTCTTCCGCCCTAGTAAATATATTAGGACGAACAGGAGTTACACTTTGCATTGTATGATTCATTTCAAGAATCAACTTAATAATCTGCTTAAGTGATTCAGAGCTTTTTCGTCGTTCTGACGAAAGAATAACCAACGCACCAGTCTCGTCAAGAATGCGCTTAAGTTGCTCACATTGCGGAGACAGTAATCCTTTTTGATCACCACAATTAAGAACTCCGTCGATGTCGAGTAGTAAGAATTTAGTCATGATAGTTCACTTTCTACTTTCTTGGTTTTCTTTTTTCTGGCTTTTTCTTAATGTCTTTCTTAACATTTTTATTAAAAGCTATATAAGCCTCAGCTTTTTCAATAACATCTTTCCTGGCTTTGTTTGTGGCTTTTACAATTCTAGGATTTTGTTTTCCAAACTCAAGAATAGTTTGTTCCCTCACAATAATTGAATCCCATTTATATGTATCAGGACGAAGGTATCTAGCTTCATTGTGAAGTCTGTATATCTCTTCTCTATTAAGAGGTGTATCCTCAAGAGTTACTACAAGTTGAATTAGTTTAATTGGTGTCATATTATTCAAAATTCCATGGTTTTTTAGGTCTGTTCATAAATATATCACGCCACTCTGTCCACCATATTTTACCATTTTCCCATCCTTTTATATATGAGTTAATAGAAATAAGCAGTCCCAATGGAGTGATAAGTATTAATGATATATATTTCATTCACGATCCTCCCGTTCAATCCATTCACACCCAAACACGGAGCAGAAATAAATCTGCGTCATCTTTCCGTTTGGAAGACGAGCTTGCATCTTACCACTGCTTGATGGCTTGTGTGGAGATGGACAGTAAACCACTGTAACTTTTTTATTATCGAATGGAATTACCGATCCTTCTCTTACTTCTTCTTTTGTTTCTGTATGTATTAGTTTCATATTATTGTTTAACAAATTGTTCTTTAAGTTTTTTCATAGTGATTAACGCAGGAGAGTTTCTACCTCCTTGGTATTTCTCAATACGAAACACTTGCTCTCCATCATCGGAAGTAAAAACTTTTGTTACAATCCAATGCAATTCACCTTTCTTTGGTGTCCATTTAGTTTTTAACATACTGTAATAAAATTATTGAGCGTGGCGAGAATCGAACTCGCCCGTCAGTTGTTACTGATTTCATTTCAGATTGCAGCCACCTTGCTGCCACACGCTCAGTTCAGCACACGGGACAGACTAAGCGCAGACCTATCTAGCTGACGAGACCAGATAGGTATCTTTAAGTCCACAAACGAGCGTCAAATCGTTTGCTGTGTGCTGAACTGAGGAGCCCCCACTATTAAACCAGGTTGCTCAGTCTGTTGATGCAATCTTTAGAAAAGCCTTGCATCTGCTTTGTTTTAATATGTTTTTTAGGTATAGATGTAACCTTTCAAACAGTTGTCAGCCCATGACACTGCGACAACTCCAGTGTGCCGTTTCTGTTTAATGTCGTCCACGGACACGACTCGACAGTTTGAGTATTAAGTTTGGACCTTAATATTTTTTATACATAGCGGGTTCGTTTGCTCCGTGTTTACCACGGTCGCCATAGCTACTTCACTCAAAGTTTTACTCTAACATAAATTGGTGTAGGCCAGCAGTAATTACCTGCCAGTTTGAAGTAATAGTATATTGCAACATCTTCTTTATCGCTCAGGCGACCTACGAAATTATGTTCTCTCCGCGAACCACCTGACTAGCTTTCACTGCCTGATGCCTGCGTTAAGTTGAATCGGTTTCTGTGCTGCGCATCACATTGGCCTATCTCGTCCGCCTTAGCCTGCACGTTGACACGGTAGGTAGCGAACCTGATCCGGTGCAAGATTCTCGGAGAGAACATAAGTTGAGCCACCACATTTATCAAGCAGGTTGCTCAGTCTCTTGCTGTTACTTATACGGCTTTAACAGTCTTCCGTCGCGTTGATCCTTTGGAGAGATTCGCGCTTATCTCATCTGTCTTGTTGTGTGCACACAACTTCTAACCGGCGACAGTCTTAACCAGCTTACGCTTACCGGGTCAGTTACTGTGGTTTTGAGGTCGCCACTGACAAGGTTGACCAATTGTTAATGTAATATAAATATTACGATTGTAAAGGATTATTTTTAATATCCTCTAAAAAGTCCACCATCTGTTGTGCTGCTGCCATAAACTCAGGCGAAGTATATCCTAGTTTAAGCGCATCAATTGCTAATGAGTATGGAGAACCAGCGCAAACTGCATACCCGGTCTTTTCCATAACCGGACATCCATTGCATGCAGGAGACTTAAAGAAAGACAATCTACATAATGCACAATTATTACCTGATGGAAATCCTTCTAATACACCATTGCCTTTGGCATACTCTTTCCAGTGTCTAATAGAGTCGTCTAATGCTTCGAGTGTAGTCATGATAGTGATTTTAAATAAATTCTTAACAAAAGCAATCCAGCAAAAACAACAAAGGCAATACTAAGACCGCTCAAGCAGTATAGTAACTGATCAACAAACGCCTTAGCGTTTGTCTTAAATTCCATTTTCTGTTTAATGGTCATTCCTCTAGTCAATTCAGTAATGATTCTCATAAGTAAGCAACGCAAGTATTTTAAGTGATGATACAAGACATAGTGCAAGAGCACAAATGAACAGTAATAAAATTGTTAGTTTCATTAGCTTAAAGCAGGCCAAGCAAACTCAGCGGTTGTTGGATGAAGTTCTCTCATAATAATTCGATACCCGTCTGGATTAATCAAATTATTAGACAGTTTAGCAAAAGCTTTCCACTTAAGGTCCATTTCATTAAGAACAGATTTAAAAGCTTCATTTGTTTTGACATTCCTGCTTTTAACAAGAGAAGCAGTTTCTTTATCAAACATTATTCCTATTTCAACCAAAGTATTTCTGATTGCTTCTTCTGTGTTCTCACATTCAACAATCATTTTTGCGTAGTCTTTAGCTTTCATATAGATTTAATGCTACAGATTAATAAGATTACCGGAGACACTGCCAGTGTAAAAAGAATTAATTCCCACATAGTTTTCTTCCTTGTTGTTTAGGTAAATCTAAAGGAACACCCTTCTTCAATCTATACGCCTTCAACGTATATCGAGAGTGCTTTTCTCTACACGCCTCACACTTAGTAGTGAAGTTATCTTGCTTCTTTCCACACTTAGTGCAAAGACCGTCAGCCAATCTAATGTAATAACGTCTTACATTATAATCCTTAGCTTCTACAATTCGTTTTTCAAGGTGTGCGTTCATGATATTAAAGCTCTTTGTATTCAACAATATCTCCACCTTGTCCATTAAGAATCCAATTCCACCTAAGATCATTTGATGACACATTACTCTGAATAAAGCCATCACAATACTTAATATCAACGAGCTTATTAGGAGCAGGATTGAAACCACCTGTCCATTTAATCCAACCATTTTTATCTGGCGCTTTACTTAACTCTTCTTTTCTAATCCAGTTTGTGTTCATGATAGTTAATACTTTAATTAAGATTGTCGGATTGACTCGCCGCCACATCACTCAGTTCAATACATAGTCCAGGTCACTGACGTTAAGGGTATGTAATCCTCTAATCCTTATAAATTCTAACAGAGAAAACGCCTCCTCGATGCTATGTATTGAACTGAATGATAAGAAGCCTGTGCTACGTCTCCCAACATAGCACAGGCTAATATTTATATTACTAACGCATATTGTTATCCTCCAGTTAAGGTTTTTTGTGAATTGCTCATTTAGTAATCACAGTTACTTAGAGCAAGGTCTTATTATACTACACAGGAGTAGTATTGTCAATTAATAATCGTCACTCCAATCAAGTGGCGTAATAATATCTTCCCATGAAAACTTAACCTCTTCAATATGAATTGGAATATTAAGAAATTTGGAAAGACCTTCGATGTTTTCTCCCTTTCTTCCTATAAATAATCCTGGCCTTCTTGTGTGAACAACAAGTTTTCCAAGTTTAAGTTCAAGATTTGTAATACAACAATTCCTTACATCTTCTTGAGCTTTAGCGTAATTACACACACCATCCACAGTATGTTTTTGAGTGTAGTATGAATTGATTTCGTAGCCAATCTCCATTAGTCTTTTAGATGGTTTATTATACCACCTAACAAATTTATTATACTTGTCTTTAATTAACCATTGTAGTCGTTTGATTGTCATGATAGTTAAGGAAGTAATGATTTGAGAAATTCAAGTTCTTCTTTTGCCGCTTCAATGAATTGAGGTGAGTCGATACCATGGCCATTGATTGCAAGGCAAACTTTTTTCCATGGTGTGTCACAACAAACTCCAAGTCTTGTTTTTAATCTAACAGGACAACCGTTGCACAGAACACCAGAGTGATTGTATTCAGGATGAAACAATTGACAAAGAGCACAATTATGCACGCCTGGAACCCCTTCTTCTTCCCATTTGCCATCAGCGTATGCTTGCCAATGTCTAATACTTTTATTAAGTGCTTCGAGTGTTTGTTCGTTCATGCTAACATAAGTAAGGTTTGCTGTGCTCCATATACGCGATTCTCTCCACAAGATTCGCATTCATAATTTTCAGCATCAGGCTCAACACCATACTGAGTATTTCCACAAGCATGACAAACGCCTTCGCATGTGTCACAGTCTTCTTCAAGCAGTTCAAGTGCAATATTAACTAGGTCTGTATTTTTCATGATAGTGAATATTTTTATTATCTGTTAATAAGAAGACCGATGAGTTTTTGCTTATCCTCCTCACTGATAAACTCAATTGCATTGTAGTTCTCAAGCCTGTCAATAAGGTCTTTGATTATAGTGATTGTGTCGATATGTTGTAACACAATCTCTTGATCATTGAACACGGCATTATGTTCGAGTGGTTCATTTTCCCATGGGCTATCTGTTTTGTCAGTAAAAGAAAGTCCGACTGCATTTCTGTTTTCAATAAACAGATTAATTGCAAATTGCTTCGTCCTGTCTGATGAAGCAATGAAGGTAAGCGGATTATCGTTTATTCCAACAGGAAGAGTATTTCCGTTTGGGTTTTGTTTTTCTAGTATTTGAACCTTGATGTTTTTCATAATTGTTTGTAGTAAATTTATTAGCAAGGCAAGACAAGTGACCTGCATCCAATTGGCTGATCATTTGAATCCATAATCATTTCTCCTTGGCATAAGACATCTCCTCGCCCTTCTGATGTAGCATATTGTGCAACAATTTTCTCAAGATGCTCGTAAGGACTAAGCATAAGAACACACTTGAGTTTCTTGAGTTGCTTTTGTTGAATGGCAATACCTTGCTCTTTTGTAAAGTTAAGCTCTTTTTGTAGTTGTGTTCTCATAATGGTTATTAAAGGACGTTGTTTAATTTGTCCTTGATCACAACAGAGCACGACTTGCAAAGACACAGCTCTTTAGTTCTAATAAGAGCATTACCCTTAGATGGATTCATCTTAACAAGAGTCCATGATTCGGGCATAGCCTCTTCTGTTGTTTTTGCGATAGGCTCAATGGTATCTCTGCGAAACTCGTATCCATACAGATTTTCAAATGATGATAATCCACAAGTGTCACATATAAATTCAACGTATGTTTTTGTCATAATGGTTCTCCTGTTTTCTATAGTAATAAATTAATTAAGAGTTCTAGTTCCCACCTGTCCGCCATGTTCCTCAATAAATTGAACAACCATTGAGGTTGGAATATATCCGTAAACATCTGACGGAAAAGGACCATCAGCAAAAGGCTTCCATGAATCAGGAGGAGTAAACTGTGCTCCTTCTTTTTCAATAAACCCAACCTCTACAAGAGAGTAGTCTTTCCAATTAACAAGACTATTGTCTCTTGGTTCACAATACGCATACTCATTAGCCTGAACACTCAAACTAACAAAATCCTTACAAACAATTCTTGGTCTTTTCATAAGTCCTCCTGTCTTCTGCAATATCTACTAACTATTAGTAAATATATTACAGAATACAGAAGAACATTACATCATGTTAATCTGATTCTTTGCTTCTGTAATAGTGTTGATAGACATACTAAGTCGTTGTCTAACAACTGTTAAATGTGAAGCGTCTTCACTTGCATCTAATGCAGTGTTAAGGTATCTAAGAACATCTTGTGACATTCTGTTTATCCTTCCTACAAGCATATCATTCTTGTGCATCACACAAGTAAGCTGTTGTTTGAGTTCTTCTAGTTCGGTCATAAGTTCTCCTGTTGTCTATAGTAATAAATTTACTACAGAATACAGAAGAACGAGTGGAGTGCTTTTATAATTACCATAACACAAGAACCTCGTTCGTTATATCATGTTTTCTTACAAAGCACTACAATCCTTTAGATTGCGTCCACTCATTCAACTGGTTAAAGTTTATTCCTTCCACCGTTCCACGATGGGTATGTCTCTACACTAATTCCATTTAATCCTATCAAGTAGAGGCGATAGGCTATTCGTGTTGTATCCAGATTCGTTGCTGGATTAAGCGTGTATTATAGCTCACACTTCCCCGGTCATTAGCCATAGTAATCCTTACGATTAACAGCACTAATAAAACACTTTACGGAGACTCCTGTTAATAGGGCGTTTCATCCCTTTTCCTATGGTCTATTCAATCACACTAATCGGGAGCGTCAGCGACCCTAAAAGAAATGATCAAGCCATAAGGCATATACACTAAAGGTTTATACAATAGTAATATAGAGGCGTATCATAACAACCACTTATATAGTAGCGAATCATCGTGATAGTTCAAAGACTATACGATAAGACAGAAAGCATTTATGAATAAGACCTAGCACCATCTACAAGAGACAGTCTATTCTAACAGTTCCAACCGACACCATACTATAATGTTATTATTAGATGTGAACAAGTCACCATACTATGAATTATGAACATAGTCCCCATTTAGCACTTCTCTTCCAGCGTAAGCCCTAGGTTTCAATTAGGAAGTGCATATATACTCAACAACTCATCAGTAGAGTCCGATGTATATATATTTATTAGCCTATTACTAAGCAGGGTAATATTTACATTACAGTAAGCCTTGGATTATCCCGAGTCTTACCTTCTCAATACTCCTAGTGGGAATACCGGACTGAACATGTCTGACATACTTAGAATAAGTGCTGAGGTTTTTATCCCCTCACGTTCAGCTATACGCTTGCACAAACCTATCCTCTACTAGTAAACAAATTAGGACGAATCCCGATAAGAACTAGCTGTATATCCTAACAAAAACAGGATGAATCCCATAAGAAAAGATATATAACGAGGCATCAATTTATCTTACACATTAGGGCTAGTCGCTAGGACAAATCCCGATGGTAAGACATTCTAAAAGGAACCGATACGCTAGGCATTGATCATTCATTACAAATAGATCATTCGCCCATGATAAGTTCTCGATTTAGTCCTAGGATATAGAACTAAAGCGAGAACTCCGCCCCCAGTAGGGGTTTCCTACTAGGGGAGAGTCTCTTAGCTTGTCGGTTTCCCGTTCCCATTTCCTAATATATTTATTAGGAAATGGCGATTGGGTTATTTGCTGCGATTTGAACAGATTGGAGGGAAAAAGGAGGCAATTTTAGTGATTGCTACCCACATTTTCACCCCATTTTCCGAGCTTTGCGACGAGTTTGATAAGATCAACCTCAACGCCTTTCGTGTAGGCATACTTTTTAACCTCGGTATCGGTCAATCCGCGATAATCCTCCTTCTG